>JANMIS010000484.1:0-4144 GCA_031375925.1 Synechococcales cyanobacterium OTE_70_concoct_197_sub | reverse complement strand
CGTCGAACCCTATCTGTCCAATCCACTCGTACGCTATCACTACGAAGCCCAAGTAGGTCTTTCCGCCGCTCGCAACACAGGCGCAACACTCGCCACCGCCCCAATCCTCGCTTACCTGGATGACGATGCGATCGCCTCACCCCAATGGCTCCAAACTTTCATCGACGCCTACTACCAAGATGAAAAGCTGGCTATTTCTGGCGGTAAGGTCAATTTAATTTGGGACTGTACACCTCCGAGTTGGATCTCTGAAAATCTATCAGGCAACTTAGGGTTTTTCGATTTGGGCGATCGGCAACTCCGCATCGAACAGCCGGGACTCACACCCAGAGGCTTGAACTATGCGATTTGCCGAAGATTTTTAGACCAAGTGGGTGGCTTCGACCTTAACCTCGGTCGTGTCGGCAAAAATCTACTCTCTAACGAAGAACTCCACATGACTAATCTTGCCCTGCAATCGGGTTGGCATGTCTCTTATTTACCAGAGGCGATCGCAGGTCATCACGTCGCCCCAGAACGATTGAAGCGAAGTTGGTTTCTAGAACGGGGATGGTGGCAAGGGATCAGTGAGTGCTACCGCGAACAGTTGGCGGGCGAAGCAGGCTGGGGGCAACTCGGAAGGGGTACGGAGCGGCTGCTGCGAGGACTCTATAAATCTGTCAAGTTTACGGTGCAAGGGAACGGCCCTCGTGGGAACTCCATCCGCGATCATCAAGTCTTTGAAAATTTGGTCTATAGCTATGGGCAGATTGGATATCTATTAAAAGTCATAGAAAGCCTCGCACCTTGGGTAAAATCTACCGGGAAAGCATGAAATTCTGGGAATATCTAGCTCATTCGATAAGAAATGATAAATTTCTTCCGGATAGTGCTTGATGAGACGAGGGCTAATCTCCTAAATTCTAAAGTACGTGCATATATTGATAGCAAAGCCACCCTCACCGGACCTGCGTGGATGGCTTACTTTTGTTTACTTTCTATATTCCTGATTCGTCCTAAAGCTAAAGATTCACTATGAACTTCACTCCAACGATGCCAGTGTCTTCTGAAAGCTGCGATATTCGTAAATTGATCCAAGACTGCTACAACGTAGGTGCCACAGCGCTCTACATTCAGATTGGACGATCGCCTTTTTTTAGACTTCACGGAAAAATAGTACCACAGGAAGCCTTTCCAGTGATCACACCCGATCGCTACAGCCAAATCATCCAAGAGTTGCTCCCTGATTCACTCCTGCGCCTCTACCGTGAACAGCAAAAACTTGATACAGAAATCACGATTCCAGGCTTTATTCAAGCCCGCCTAAACTGTGGCCCTACAACGCAAGGAGTCCAGTCGCTCAGCCTGAGTAGCCTTGTGATGGATGACGCGACGGACGCACTAGAGCGGCAGGGAACAGTCTATGAAATGGTGCGAAATGCCCACGAAAAGGGCGCGTCAGACCTTCACTTACAAGTGGGAGAGTTGCCCCGGTTTCGGATCCGAGGTCAGATTTATCCCCAGCAACAGTACGGTGTGTTAACCCCGAGGCAGTTTCGAGAACTGCGAGAAGAAATTCTTTCCGAAGAGCAGCAAGCTCACTTTCAGAAGCATTGGGAACTGGATACAGCAATTTACTATCCCGGCCTAGTCCGCTGTCGTGTCAACTGCGCCCAGTCGATGACGGGCGGGGTTATGGTGCTGCGGCTGATCTCATTGCAGGTGCCGACGATCGACGGTTTAGGCTTACCCCCCATTTTGAAATGTCTAGCAGAACAGCGGCAGGGGCTAATTTTGGTGACGGGTTCGGTGAATACGGGAAAATCTACAACCATGGCTGCGATGATCCGCCATGTAAATGATTCGCTAAATCGCAAAATTGTCACAATTGAGGATCCGGTTGAATACATTCACACGTCGAACTGCTCCTTAATCACCCAGCGTGAGGTGGGCCTGCATACCCATGAATTTAAAGATGCGCTACGAGGCTCTCTGCGGCAGGATCCAGATGTTATTTTGATTGGGGAAATGCGCGATCGAGAGACGGTCGATATGGCCATTCGTGCAGCTTTGACGGGGCACCTCGTTCTCGGAACCCTGCACACGAAAGGATCGGTTAACGCGCTCAAGCGGCTGCTCAATTTTTATACTCCAGAGGAGCAGGAGACGGTACGGCATCAGATTGTTGAGTCGATGCAGGCTGTTATTTCGCAGGTATTGGTGCCCACGATCGCAGGCGGACGGACGGCAGCTTTAGAAGTCATGATCAATACCCCTGCGATTCAAGATTATCTCCAGCGTGGGGAACTTGATGCGATCTACCAACTTCTAGAGCAAGGCCAAGACGGTGCCCAAACTTTGAATCAAGCACTGTTTGACCTAGTGGAAACCGATACGATCGCGCTAGATGACGCATTATCGGTATCTCTCCTTCCACAGGACTTGATATATATGAACAAGAACGGCACCCGCAAATCCAGCCGATCGGGCCTTCATAGCAAAGACTACCGAGACAAAATTCTTACATAGAATTCACTTGGAATACGCAATCCGACCTATATTCTCTATTTTCAGGCTTAAATCAGACCCCACACACTTCCGATCGCCAAGGCTAGTTTATTCATTTATCAAGTCTTTATTGAGGTCGAATCGTATCATTATGTTAAGTGTCACAAAATTCGTTATAATTTCTTAAGAAATGTGGATCATAGGGTGTGAGGTAAGTAATTTCTTGTCTCTAAAACTACAAATTCCTCTTTCTGGCTAGATGAAAGTCGCTTCATTGTTCTATTCGATTCATCAATGTTAATCATCAAACTGTTCATATTTACATATGTTCACGATCGGTTAATATTGAGTGGTAGGTAATTGTTCCTATTTGTTTTTGGCTTGATTCATGCACTCACGCGCTTGTTGGTAGATATTATTCGATTAAGCAGATAGAGATTGCATGGACCGGATGGTGCGAAGGTGGACGAAGGTTGACAGATTTAACCTTTCTCTCTCATGACCTTCGAGCCACCGATCGCGTTTCACATAGTGTCCTAAATCAATCTCAACAGGTTACTCCCGTGACGACTCAATTTCCCTGGCTTTCTGCCATCATCATGCTGCCTCTCGCAGCCGCTCTTTTAATTCCGGCCATTCCTGATAAAGATGGACGAACTGTTCGTTGGTATGCGTTAGGAGTAGGTTTGGCAAACTTCGCGCTGTCGCTTTATGCCCTTTGGAAGCATTACGATTTTTCGCAGGCGGGTTATCAATTGACCGAAACAGTGGCTTGGTTGCCGCAGTTGGGGGTGAATTGGGCGTTGGCGATCGATGGATTGTCGATGCCATTGGTTGTGCTGACAGGGCTGGTGACCACGCTTTCGATTTTAGCAGGGTGGCAAGTTAAGGAGAAGCCGAGGCTTTTTTACTTCTTGATGTTGGTCATGTACAGCGCCCAGATTGGTGTTTTCTGTGCTCAGGATTTAATCCAGTTCTTCTTAATCTGGGAGCTTGAGTTAGTTCCTGTTTATCTTCTGATTGCTATCTGGGGTGGTCCGAAGCGACGCTATGCCGCGACAAAGTTCATTCTGTATACAGCGATTGCATCAATTTTCATCCTGGTTGCGGCATTGTCTATGGCTTTTTATGGCGGAGGCCCATTGACTTTTGATCTGACGCAGTTGGGTCTGAAGGATTACAGCTTAGGCTTTGAGCTACTGATGTATGCGGGGTTCTTGGTTGCTTACGGTGTAAAGCTATCGGTTTTCCCACTCCATACGTGGTTGCCTGATGCCCATGGAGAAGCATCTGCGCCTGTGTCGATGATTTTGGCTGGGGTCTTGCTGAAGATGGGCGGTTACGCGATGATCCGCATGAATGTGGAAATGTTGCCTAATGCTCACGCTTATTTTGCGCCTGTGCTGGCTGTATTGGGTGTTGTCAACATTGTTTATGGAGCGCTGGCCTCGTTTGCTCAGCGAAACCTCAAGCGTCGGATGGCTTATTCGTCGATTTCTCACATGGGGTTTGTGCTTCTTGGGATTGCATCCTATACCGATGTCGGGATGAGTGGTGCGATGTTGCAAATGGTCTCCCATGGCTTGATTGCTTCGGTTATGTTCTTTTTGGCTGGTGTGACGTACGATCGCACTCACACGTTGGATATGGACCAAAT
>JANMIS010000461.1:0-1792 GCA_031375925.1 Synechococcales cyanobacterium OTE_70_concoct_197_sub | reverse complement strand
AATGGGATGGCGTCAGATAATGTGTATGCCTTTGGGAATGCTCATGCGGCGAATGAGGGAGGCTCCCCCAGCCAGCCAAAGGTTGGAGAAAATACAAAGAGTGGTGACATTGTGCCGAGTAGCGTTGCGAAAATTAAAGTCATTGGTGTGGGCGGAAGCGGCGGCAATGCAGTCAATCGAATGGTGGAATCCGACGTTAACGGCGTGGAATTTTGGTCCATTAATACGGATTCTCAAGCCTTAACTCAATCTGCGGCCCAAAAGCGACTCCAAATCGGCCAAAAGCTAACCCGAGGACTCGGGGCAGGCGGCAATCCTGCGATCGGCCAAAAAGCGGCTGAAGAGTCCCGAGAAGAAATCGCAGCGGCCCTTGAAGGTGCCGATCTGGTCTTCATAACCGCAGGTATGGGCGGCGGGACGGGGACGGGGGCGGCTCCGATCGTTGCTGAAATCGCCAAAGAGCTAGGCGCGCTCACAGTCGGCGTTGTAACCCGTCCATTTACCTTTGAAGGTCGTCGTCGCACCAACCAGGCCGATGAAGGCTTGAGCGCCCTTCAGGGTCGTGTAGATACGTTAATCGTGATTCCTAACGACAAGCTGCTCTCGGTTATTTCAGAAAGCACCCCTGTTCAAGAAGCATTCCGCACCGCTGACGATGTGTTGCGTCAAGGGGTTCAGGGGATTTCAGACATTATTATTATTCCAGGTCTCGTTAACGTGGACTTCGCCGACGTTCGTGCTGTGATGGCCGATGCGGGTTCTGCCCTGATGGGAATTGGGATCGGTTCTGGTAAGTCCCGTGCGAGGGAAGCGGCGATGGCAGCGATTTCTTCGCCTCTGCTAGAAGCTTCCATTGATGGGGCGCGCGGCGTGGTGTTTAACATTACGGGCGGGTCTGATCTGACGCTTCGGGAAGTGAGCGAAGCCGCAGATATCATTTATGAAGTGGTGGATCCGAACGCAAATATCATTTTTGGTGCAGTCCTGGATGAGAAGCTTCAGGGTGAGATTCGGATCACGGTGATAGCGACAGGCTTCACTGCTGAAGTTCAGGCGCAGCAACAAATGGCTGCGCGATCGGGCGGCCTGCCTCCTCGCAGTTTGGGCAACACAACACAGGCTGCGGAACCTGCTTCGACCCCGTTGAGTACGCGATCGGTCCCGCCCAAGAACAATCCTCCGTTGCCTAATTCAGGCTTAGATATTCCTGAGTTTCTCCAGCGCCGTCGTCCATTGCGTTAGGGTTTGGGCTAGTCCTTACGGACGTAAACTACGACTCCGCTCAGCCCACGAAGTTGGTTGTTGGGGGGTGAGCGGACGGAGTATCGAGGGGTGAGCGGAGCCGAACCCCGGCGGTCTACACCAGCATCACCATCACCCGATCGCCCGCCTCCAACCGAGTTTGGCCGATCGGCACTACCGCCAACGCAGTACTTCCTGCAAGATTGACCAGATTTCCCGAACTGCCGCTGCCCATTGCCGGACAAAACTGTAGATCCTCTCCAGATCCCAACACCGATCCCCAAAGATAATTCTCTCGCTTACCGTCAGATTTCAGCGGATTGTGCGTCGTTGCAGTGACAAAAAGCGGCGACCAAGGTGAACTTTGGCCCGATCGTTTTCGCAATGCGGGCAACACAAACCTCCAAAATGTCACCAACGCCGAGACGGGATTCCCCGGCAGTCCAAAATATAATTTTTGATTCGGGAACGTTGCAAAAGTCAGCGGTTTTCCCGGTTTTATAGCGATCGATCGCACTAAAATCTCGCCACCCAACTCTTCTAGTAGCGA
>JANMIS010000422.1:0-4056 GCA_031375925.1 Synechococcales cyanobacterium OTE_70_concoct_197_sub | reverse complement strand
CCATAACTCACAACCACTCCCCAGGGCAAAAGGGGAGACAAGGGAAACTCACCCTTCGGCATCGCTATCGTCCAAGGGAGGGCAAATATCCCACGGTCAGCCCACCCCTCAATCGCCCCCAGAGCTTCCCATGCTTGGAGCCAGTGCCTTGCTTCTTGGGCGATCGTGCCTTCATAGCCATCCTGCAACGGCAACAGCCCCAATTGCCACACCATCAGGGGCAGCGAGGCTAGCGCTAAACCCACCATCCAAGACCGATCGACCCATCGAGCCGTCTCAGGTAAGATTTGGCGAAATCGCCCATTAATGTCAATCATCATCACCGTAATCCTCTGAGATTGCTGTTGCAGAGGTATCTGACATCACACTCCATCGAGGAATGGTCACTTCAACCAAGGTCCCTTCGCCCAAGGTGCTGTGAATTTGGATGGTGCCTTGATGGACTTGAGTAGAGTGCTGCACGATCGCCAGTCCCAAACCATTGCCTGGAATATCTTTCACGTTCATCGCCCGATGAAACGGTTCAAATAACCGCTCTTGATCCGCCGCCGGAATCCCAATGCCCCAGTCCTGAACCGTCAGGCTGATTTGGTTATTTGTCGCAGTCAACGTCAGGCGAATCGGCTGACCTAGATCCGAATACTTAATCGCATTGGTCAACAGATTCATCAAAATCTGCCGCACCAGCTTCTCATCCACCGTCGCCATGATCGTCCCTTCATCCGGTTCTGAGAAAAACTGAATCGGGCTACTGCCAAACTGCTTGAGAATCTGTAAAGACTCCGGCAAAGCTGAGGTCCCCAAATCTTGGACGGAATTCTGCGCAAAGTCCTGGATTGATTCAAATCCTTCGCTGACATTCGTATCTCGAAGATCACTCACCGAAGCACTCCAAGACAGCTCATCGATCACAGCCTGACAGAGCGATCGGACCTCCATCCGAATGGGTTCGAACTTTAATTTTTTAGCATCCGCCCGTTCAATCAGCAAAATATCGCTCAGCAAATTATTCATATTCACCGCCGCATTTTGAATCCGTTGAATATGCTCCATCTGCTTCTCTGGCGGCACCCGATCGCCATAAAACTCCAGCAAATCCGCCGACGAAAGAATCGTACTCAGCGGGGTCCGAAACTCATGGGATGTAGTAGAAACCAAGCGGGACTTCATTTCGCTGAGTTCTCGTTCTCTGGTGAGGGCCGTTTGCATCTCATCTTCGACCTGTTTTCGGTCCGTCAGATCCCAACAAGAAATCACCAACCCTTCAAACTCCCCCGCTCCGGTCCACTGGGGCACGGCCCGATCGAAGACCCAGCGATACTCCCCATCCGCGCGCTGCAAACGATATTCCATTTCACGGCTTTCACGGGTTTGGAGTGCAAGGCGGTGATGCAGAGTGACGGCGGTGCGATCGTCGCTATGGACTGCCGCTAGCCAACCGAGACCGCGCGCTGCCTCAATGCCCATGCCCAGAAAATCCAGAAACCCCTGGTTACAGAAAATACAATTCCCCTGACTATCCAAGCTCCAAAGCAACACTGGTGCTCGGTTAGCCAAGGTGCGGAACCGCTCTTCACTCTCTTGCAGCGCCTGCAAGAGCTGACCTTGGGTAATGGCCACTTCCAGCGGTGCGGGCAATTGCTGAAGCAAATCTACCTCAAAGCTAGACCAATGACGATGGCTATTGTGATGGGCAATCAGCCAGCCCCAGATGGTATCTTGCTGAGCGATCGGGATCACCATTAACGATCGGACGCCCAGGCGTTGAAGATAGTTTGCGCCTCGGGATTGCCAATGCTCTTCATCCAGTCGCTCTAAGGTTTGGACGGTGGATCGTTCGTAAAGCTGGACAGGCTCCGCAAAGAAATCCGCTTCTTCGATTTCCTGTCCTAAGAAGCTGGGTAATTCGGCATCTACAGCCTCGCTGTAAACCTGACCCAGGCCACTGCCCAGCCGCCGAAATAGCAGAACGCGATCGACCTTCAGCAGCGCTCTCACCTCCGTCACCGTGGTCTGTAAAATCTCTTTGAGTTGGAGCGATCGACGGATTTTCAGGGTCAGGTCGGTGAGGATTTGCGATCGGAGGGCTTGGCGTTGACGGGCGGCTTCCGCTTGTTTGCGATCGGTGATATCCCGCTGAATGGCGACCCAATAATGGTAATTACCTGTTTGGTCTTCGACGGGAAAAATGCTGAGTTCGATCCAGACTTCACTCCCGTTTTTGTGATAGTTGATGATCTCGACTAAGACGGGCTTCCATTCTTTGAGATTCGATCGAATCTGAGCTAAGGTCTCTGGATTGGTGTTGACGCCTTGGAGAATGCGCGGGGTCTGGCCGACGACTTCCTCGGGCTGATAGCCCAGCATCCGGGTGAAGGCTTGATTGACATAGACAATGTGGGGACCGGGAAGCTGGACAGGTTCAGCTTCGGTGATGACCACGGCATCATTGGCATTGACGATTACGGATTCAAGGAGCCTGAGCCAGCGGTTTTGCTTTTGGCGATCGGTCACGTCTTCAGTCGCAGCGACAATCCGATCGACTCGGCCTTGGGCATTGCGAACAGGAACGGCGCGGGTCATCAGCCATCGCATCTCGCCCTCGGGAGGCATGAGTCGATAAGTGACTTCACAGGAGATTCCGCGCAGGAGCTGACGGCTGACCTTTAGGACGCTCTCTAGGTCAGCAGGGTGAACCTCGCTCATCCAGTCTTGCCACGATCGGCCTTCACAGTCGGAGCGCGATCGGCCTAGGAGGCTTGCGCAAGCAGGGCTGACGTAGACCAAGTGCTGCATTTCCATGTCGTAGACCCAGAAGACCTGCTGAAGGTTTTCTGCGAGTTGAGTCAACGGATCAAGTTGAATGGGAGAACTGACGGCTTTCTGTAAGGTGATCAAAGCTTGAATTTCAACGACTTGTTCCTCTTGAATCAGAGGCGTTATGACCCACTGGAGAGCGATGGGTGCCCCTTGCTGAACACCGTAGGTCACGAGGGTTTGGGGACCTGTCAGCCTTTGAGCACTCAGGCTTTGCCAGAGATGCTCTAGTCGATCGCCCCCCTCCATTCCGGCATCTTCTAAAACGTCCCACAGCACTTGATCCAGCATTGCCTGCTGCGATCGGCCCATCACTTGACACAGCGCTGCCGTCATTGTGACGATTTTTCCGGTGACGGTGGCGCTGCAAAGGAGAAGATTCGTCTGCTGCAAAAGAGCCTGATAGCGAAGTTCAGGGAGACTGTGAATGGCAGAGTGAGCGCTAGGAACAGGCATGAAAAACGAGTGCAAAGGCTAGCGAAAGCGGTGTGAATTTCAAATTAGATTGCGTTCAAGAGTGGAATCCAGAGGATGAAAGTGGTCCACCCTTGGCGGCTCTCTACTTCTAGTGTGCCCTCAAGTTGTTCGGTAAGCTGTCGTACAAGGGACAATCCGAGACCTGTTCCTGGAATGATAACTGAACCGGAGGGCTTGTCAGATGCCAAGTCGGAGATATCTCCACGATAGAACTTATCGAATATATAGGGTAACGCTTTCGGATGAATCTCGCCTTGATTTCGAATGAAAATTTGAAGCCCACCTAAGTTCTGGTGGGTTAGGGGCTGGGTGACGCTAGCGGTGAATTGGATGGTGCCGCCCGGTGAAGTGTATTTGCATGCGTTGTTCAAAAGTTCCGTGATGATGCGTTCGACGCTTAGGGGCGATGGCAGCTTTGCTAAGTCTGAATGAGCGACTTCAGCCTGTTCTAACCACTGCAACTGAAGGTCAAGATGTTCAGTTCTCGCCTGAAACCCCGCTTTTAAACGGGCAAATAGGTTGCTCAGAGTGCTTTCTAAAGGGTTCGAAATTGTCTCAGAATCCGAATTCTCTGGGCGATCGAAGGGCGAGTCTTCCTCTCGGTAAAAAGCTAGGAGTTCTTCAATCAATGCATCACTCTGAGAACACGCTTGATGGGCGATCGTAAAGTATCGATCGGATTGCTCGGGGGCGCGTTGAAGGAGTTCAAGCGCAACTTTGATGGTGGTGAGCGGGGCGCGGAGGTCATGGGTAATACCGCCG
>JANMIS010000411.1:0-2665 GCA_031375925.1 Synechococcales cyanobacterium OTE_70_concoct_197_sub | reverse complement strand
TAACGCCGCTGCATCTTCAATCAAACCTGAAATAAACTCACGATCGTCCACCTCCAAGTGAAACCGACGTTCCAACTCGTAGAGGCTCAGTTCTCTAGCTGCGATCGTTTGCATATTTTGAGAGGCTTAACGGGGTTTGTGGGGCGATCGATACAGTTCTATCCTAGCCTGAAGTTGAAAACTACGAAGCTCGTAGAATTGGAGGCTAGGGCGGTTTAGTAACAAACTTGCTAAACCGGACCCCTAAAAATTTGTTATAAAAGGCTTTGAGAATACCCTCGTACCATCCAGAGCCGACGCATCATGTGGAAGAAGTCACTGCACTCACTCAAAGAATTTAGTCAGCAACCGAAAAAACTCTGGATGCCGATCGTAGGCGGACTCACCATCATGTCATTTGGCGTTGGAATCCTAGTCTCCACCACCGTCAAACCTGGATCCGATAAAGGCTCTAACTTCGCCGGACTCATGCCCTTTGGCAAAAACTCAGATAGCAATTCATCTAATCGCATCGGAGCCTCCAGCCCGATCGTCACCCCAACCATCTCCCAAACGCCCCAACAGCGCGCCGAAATCCTGAAAAAAACCGCTGAAAACAATTCGCCATCTCTCGATCGTAACCGGGCACGCTACCTTCTAGCCACAGACCTGCTCGCCGCAAACAAACCCAAAGAAGCTTTAGAATCCCTACAAAATTTAGAAAAAGACTACACCGTCCTCGCCCCTCCGATTTTGCTCCAACGCGCCAAAGCACAGGCCGCCCTTCAACAAAACGCCGAATCCACCAAAACCATTCAGCAATTAATTTCCCAATACCCCAAAGCCCCAACCACCGCCGAAGCCTTGGCACTTCTCGGTCAGCAGGATAAAAAGTACCAAGAACAACTGCTCACAGACTTTCCCGCCCACCCCAAAGCGATCGAACTCGCCAAAGCCCGCCTAAAACAAAACCCCAAACAGTTCCCGCTCCAGTTCCAACTCGCCAAATACGATCTCGAACCCAAGGACTACGCCGATCGCACGGAGCGATTCGTGCAGGCTTTTGAAAAACAACTCACCCCAGAACAATGGGAAGCTGTGGCCTTTGGTCTATGGGAAAACCAAAAATACGGCAAAGCCTCTGATGCCTACGCCAAAGCACCTGCCACAGCATTAAACCGCTACCGATCGGCCCGTGGCTTGCAACTCAGCGAGAAACCAGGCAGCCGCGATCGGTATCAAGCCGTCGTGCAAAACTTCCCCGGAACCCCCGAAGCTGGACTCTCGCTCACTCGGCTGATTTCTATTGCCGAAAAGCCTCAAGATGCGATCGTCTACGCTGATATGATCCTCGCGAACTACCCCGACAAAGCCCCCGAAGCCCTCCTCGCAAAAGCCACCGCCCAGGAAAAACTCAGCAGCACCCAAGCCGCCAGCCAAACCCGCCAAACTCTACTGGATAGGCATTCTGCCAGCCCCGCTGCCGCCGAACTGCGCTGGACAATAGCCCAACAATACGCCAAAGCCAACAACTTCGCCGCCGCAAAACAATGGGCCGATGCCGTCATCACCGGAAACTCCGAAGCCGAACTCGCCCCCCAAGCCGGGTTTTGGGCTGGGAAATGGGCCATGAAACTCGGTCAGCAAGACGATGCCGCAAAACACTTTCAAGCGGTTTTAAAAGCCAGACCCGAATCCTACTACGCATGGCGATCGGCCACCTTCCTCGGCTGGAACGTCGGCGACTTCGACAGCGTTCGGCCCCTCACCCCTACCATCCAACTCCCCAAAGATCGCAAAGAACTCCCCGCCGGATCC
Source organism: Synechococcales cyanobacterium OTE_70_concoct_197_sub (assembly GCA_031375925.1). Taxonomy (GTDB): domain Bacteria; phylum Cyanobacteriota; class Cyanobacteriia; order Leptolyngbyales; family Leptolyngbyaceae; genus JAAFJU01. Next base: position 868 of record JANMIS010000411.1, on the reverse strand, counting down.
CAAACCCTGCGCGAACTTCACCAACTTGGCCAATCTCAAGATGCATGGAGCCACTGGCAAGTCGAATACCAAAACCGCGTCAAACCCACGGTCGCAGAACAATTCACCGACGGCGTGATGCGATTAGGTGTGGGCGATAACTTGGACGGTATTTTTATGATCAGCCATCTGGACGAACGCACCCTGCCCGACGAACAAAAGCAAGTCCAAAGCTTCAAGCAAGGAATCGGCTACTGGCAAGCACTTTATCCCTTCCCTTTTAAAGAGACGATCGCCACTTGGTCTAGTGAACGTAAAATCAACGCCATGCTCGTCACGGCCCTAATCCGCCAAGAATCCCGCTTTGAACCCAAAATCCAGTCCGTTGTTGGCGCGACAGGCTTAATGCAAATCATGCCAGAAACTGCCAGCGAGGTTGCGAATTCTCTCAAAGTGAAAAGCTACAAACTGGAAAACGTGGATGACAATGTGAAGCTGGGGACTGCCTACCTCGATCGGACCCACCAAGAATTTCAAGGCAACTCCATGTTAGCCATCGCCAGCTACAACGCTGGACCCGGAGCCGTAGGAGGTTGGGTAAGCAAAAGTAAAACGCAAGATACCGACGAATTCATCGAAGCCATTCCTTACCCCGAAACCCAAGGTTACGTCAAATCCGTCTTCGCCAACTACTGGAACTACATGCGCCTCTACAACCCCGAAATCTCCAAACAAGTCGCCCAGTTCTCCCCCGCCCAACCCAAAAGTCCCTTAAACTGACCGATCGGTTTTCCTCAGGTCCGCCTTGGTCGGTAGTAGCCAGGCGGAAAACGAAAAACAAATGTAAAAGGTTTTATTTTTTTATTTAAAAAAAAGTTTTTTTAAGGTT
>JANMIS010000284.1:0-3640 GCA_031375925.1 Synechococcales cyanobacterium OTE_70_concoct_197_sub | reverse complement strand
TCGCACATTTTGCTTGGGTTCATACTGAAACCTTTGGCAATGCAAACAATCCCGTTGTGCCGAGCTATGAGGTAGAGATGACCGATCGGGGCCTAATTGCGGATTACTTCAGCACCGTAAGTAATTTTCCAAAAGCCCTGCAACATCTCGGGCCGGAGGGTTTTGAATGGCATCGCAGATTTGAAGTATTTTTGCCATTTAGTGCGCGATTGACCGTTTATTTTCCCGGTCACGATCGGCTTTGTATTCTCAACCTTGCGTCACCCATGACGAGTCAAACCTGTCGAATGTTTGTGCCGATTTGTCGTAATTTCGATCGGCAAGAGTCTTTAGAACCCGTCTATACCTTTAATTATCAGGTTTTCGCTGAAGACAAAGCGATGATCGAAGCCCAGCGCCCCAAAGAGCTTCCTTTAGATATCCGATCGGAGGCTCATATTCAGGCCGATCGCACTTCGATCGCCTATCGCAAAGGACTACTAAATCTCGGTCTAGGTCGTTAAATCAAATATTCTAGGATGGATTGCAATGGAAGATTTAAAAGTCATTATTATCGGTGCAGGAATGGGTGGATTAACCGCCGGGATTGCACTTCAGCAGGCGGGCTACTCGGTAGAAATTTACGATCGCGTCCGAGAACTCCGTCCAGCGGGCGCGGCGATTTCACTATGGTCTAATGGCGTAAAGGTTTTAAATCGATTGGGTTTGGGTTCGGCGATCGCCCAAGTCGGGGGGCAAATGGACCATATGGCTTACTACAACGCGAAGGGGGAATTACTAACAGGCTTTAGCTTGCAAGCGTTAATCGATCGCGTAGGACAACGCCCCTACCCCGTCACACGAACAGAATTACAACAGCTTTTACTCAACGCAATTAAACCAGGCACCGTTCAATTGGCTGCAAAATGTATTGAAGTCGAACAGGATCACGAGTCAGTCACTGCAATTTTTGAGAAAGGCGATCGGGTCACAGGTGATGTGCTGATTGCAGCGGATGGAACGCATTCGGTGCTGCGAAATTATGTGATGGGAAGAGGAATCAAACGCCAGTCGGTAGGCTATGTGAACTGGAATGGCCTAGTGCCGATGAGCGAAGACCTCGCGCCCAAGACCAGTTGGGATATGTACGTGGGTCATCATCAGCGCGCTTCATTTATGCCCGTTGGGGGCGATCGATTTTACTTTTTCCTCGATGTACCGCTGCTACCCGGAACCGTGGGTTCACCTGAAACGCACCAAAAGGAATTATCGATCGCATTTAAAGATTGGGCCGCTCCCGTTCAACATTTAATCCAACGCCTTGATCCCGCAACGACAACGAGAGTTGAGATCCACGACACAGAGCCTTTAACGAGTCTAGTTCGTGGTCGCGTTGCATTGCTGGGCGATGCTGCCCACAGTATGGCCCCCGACCTCGGGCAGGGCGGCTGTCAAGCCTTAGAGGATGCCTGGGTATTAGCAAATTATTTATGTACGACGACCTTAAGTGTGGACGATGCGCTTCTGCGGTACGAAACGGCGAGGCGCGATCGGGTTGCAAACATTGTCAATCTGGCCAGAAAACGATCGGACATCACCCATGGAAAAGATCCGATCGCAACACAGGAATGGTACGAAGAATTGAAACAAGAAGATGGGGAAAGCATTATTGGTGCAATTACTAAATCAATTTTGGGCGGTCCTCTTAATTAATTTTGTCGAGTTATGCTAAGGGACGATCGAATGAATCACTATTATCGGTAATTGCTGACTTTTAAATCGGTCGAACTGTGTCTTTTGCAACAATTACCCATCGAAATCCACTGTATACAGTACATATACTCTTAATCATTGTGACTGTTGAGACCCGTACGTATGAAACGAATTTGGTTCATGAGTCTACTGGCTACGTCATTCATTTCAGTTCCTGTTCTTTTCAGTGGTTGTCAATCTCAGCCGACCACAACACCATCAGTATCATCTAGCACTAGCCCCGCTGGCGAGGCACAAGCCAAGCGATCGATTAAAGTCAATCCTTCTTGGCTTTTACAAGGCGACAATGCACCCCTAACGATGGCCGTTCAGAAAGGCTACTTTTCAGGTAAGGGGCTAGATGTCAAGATTGAGCGCGGGTTTGGGTCTGCTGACACTTTAGCAAAAGTTGCTTCAGGTCAGTTTGAAATTGGGTTTGGCGATCTATATTCCATGATTGAATTCAATGCCAAAAATCCAAATGACCAGCTCATTGCCGTTGCCTTACCTTACAATAAGTCTCCCTTTTCGATCGTCTCTCTTAAGAAAAAGAACATCAATGATGTCAAGTCATTAGAGGGTAAAAAATTAGGTGCTCCTGCGGGAGATGCACCTCGAAAAGTGTTTCCAGTTCTGTCCCAACTGGTCGGAATTAAGCCCGATGGAGTGGAGTGGATCACGATGGAGACAAAGCTGCGGGAAGCCTTCTTAATTAAAGGGGATGTTGATGCAGTTAGTGGATTTGTGACGACGATCGTTCCTTCACTTGTCAAAGCAGGAACTAAAGAAGAAGACTTAAATATCTTCTACTACACCGACAATGGATTAGATTTGTATGGCAATGCAGTTATTGTAAAAAAATCATTTTTACAACAGAATCCTGAAGTTGTAAAAAACTTTCTGGCAGCATACATTCAGGGCTTTCAAGACACAATTAAAGATCCAAATGCTGGATTAGAATCCGTGGTCAAAGCAGGCGATTCGCTGATGGATGCCAATTCAGAAAAACTCCGCCTCAAAATTGCCTTAGAACGCCTCTACATCACGCCTGAAATCGATCAAGTCGGCATTGCAGGTGCGGACATGGCACGACTGGAGAAGAGCATTCAGCAGGTTTCTAAGGGATTTTCTTTAGAAGTTCCAAAAGTAGAGCAAGTCTTTGATGGAAGCTTTTTGCCCGCGAAGGAACAGCGTGCTTTACCACCTGTAGCCGATCGCAAGCCTTTGTCCTAGGTGCCTGAGCTTTAAACGCTTGAACACTTTCAATTTTTAGTATTTACAACAGGTGTGAGTAACTATGTCAAATATCAAGATGGTTAGCATCATAATGCTGACTGCTTCTGCTTGGATTGCGATCGGAAGCAATACACTAAAAGCTTCTGCAACAGAAGTGCCAACGGAAATAAAAACAGCCTCTACGCCGATCGGTCTAATTCAGCAACTAACAGAAACAACACAAGAAGAATCGATCGAACAAGTCACATCTGTATCACAACTGAGCGACGTAAAACCGACTGACTGGGCATTTCAGGCATTGCAATCTCTAGTGGAACGCTATGGTTGTATTGCGGGATATCCTGACAAGACTTACCGAGGAAACAGGTCAATCACGCGCTATGAGTTTGCGGCAGGACTCAATGCCTGTATGGATCGGGTGAATGATCTGATCTCTGCTTCGACCAGTGATGCTGTCAAAAAAAGTGACCTCGCAACCGTCCGGAAATTGCAGGAACAGTTTGCGGCAGAGCTAAAGACATTAGGTGGCCGCGTAGATGGGTTGAGTGCGAAAGTTGCAACCCTGGAAAAGCAGCAGTTTTCCACGACAACGAAGCTGAGCGGACAGCTTTGGATCAATGTGACGGGGGCTTTCACCAATGGTTCAGTGACAGCAGAACGATCGTTGGCGCAG
>JANMIS010000275.1:0-2780 GCA_031375925.1 Synechococcales cyanobacterium OTE_70_concoct_197_sub | reverse complement strand
AAACGCCTGCACAATAATGCTCAATACCGCCCTGCTTAGGAGGAAGACCTTTAGCGCCAATAACTGCAATTTTCATGGTGAAACTATCCTAGAGAAAAAATTACTTGGAATTCAAAACAAACATGAACCACAAAAACGCTTTAAGCAGGAGTTGCTTTCCAACGGTTCAACATGGATTCATAAACTTGAGTGACGACGTGACGGGCACTGTAGGGCTGCGCTACGGCGAGACAAGCTGATTGGGAATATTGGTGAGGGCTTGACAAAACTTGCTGGACGGCGTTAGCGATCGCTTCAGGAGTACGATCGGCGCTGATGACGCCACTATTACGAGTGAGGAAGTTGGGCGTTTCGCCGCAGCGGGTACTAACAATGGGAGTACCACAGGCCAACGCTTCCAATACCACCAGTGGCAGTCCCTCAAACTCACTCGTCAAAACCAATGCGTGAGCAATTTGGTAGATGGGCACTAGGTTAGCCGGATCGACTGCGCCTAACATCGTCACTTGGGAAGACAGGTTAAGTCGAAGAATTTCAGCCTTGAGGATTGGGACCAGTTCACCATCTCCTGCAATCAGTAGATGAACTAAGGGGTCATTCAATGCAGCAATTGTTTGCACTAAACGCAGAGGGTCTTTCTGAGGATGTAAGCGTCCCGCAAAGAGTAGAAATTTGGTTTCATCGGGTAATGAATGCTGACGGGCAAAGTTCAACCTTGCGATCGTGCGGTCCTCTTCACTGAGAGGCTTGCATAATTCGGTATCAACCGTGTTGCGAATAAAAGAAACGCGATCGGCCAATTCTGGATATTGCTTTTGATAAAGACTTGCGGATTCGGAATTGCAGGAAAGAATTTCATTAAATTGCTTCACAAGCCAGCCTTCAAGGGCGAAATATGCCTGGGGGCAGCGTCGCCAAAGAATGGCATTGTTTCCATCTTTAGCGGCCATCTGTTGATGAATGTCATTATGAACGAAGAATGTTTTGTCGCCTTGCCAGCTTTTGGCAGCTAGGGTCGGTTCTAGACGATGAAAGTGCATAAAATCGGATTCAATGCGATGGCCCATTAAGGCGGCGGTATATTTGACAGTAGTGGGAATGCGACCCCGCACGTTATCTTGAGGCAAATCTAATATCGGCAAAAATCGCAATTTTTTTCCAGCAAATATCTCTTCATGCCACTGACCGATCGCCATGTCACGCCGATCGCCCGTTCCTACCAATTGAAGTTGGAATTCGTCGGGAGCATACTTAATAAACGATCGAATCACCGTTTGGATGCCACCGATCGTGCTATTCCAGGGGTTGAACTGATAAAAAATAGTGAGGCTAGGGTTTGACATGATGAAGAAGCCGTCTGAGTGTAAGGAGTTAAAGCAGACCATTCAATCGCAGGATAAACAGAAGTTCGATGGATGTGCTTGTTAATACAGTGATATCACTCAGGCTCTGCTGTATCGAAGTCTGCTCTATTGAAGTTCACTGTATTCTTACTGACTTTTCAATCCTCATAAAGGCCCCATAAAATCCCCTATCCCTTATCTAGAGAGAATCTGAGCGACATATACCCTATGGAGTACTCAATTCAAATTAGGTATTCATTAGGGTTCTTCGAGACCATGGCTTTTACCAATAACCCACTGTCTGCGAAAGAATTGCGCTAAAGCGGTCTCTTGCAGAACCAGATAAATAGGACGCCCATGGGGACAGGTGTGGGGATTGAGGGTCTGTTGCCACTGTTGAATAAGATGGCGCTGCTCGGAGGGCGTCAGTGGGATGCCGTTGCGAATGGCGGTGCGGCAGGCGATCGCGACCTGAGCGGCATTTAGATCTCCTAGTAAGCTCAGTTCTAGGAGAGCCGCTGCCCGATCGTCTCGCGCCAGCAACATCTCGGGGATCGTTCGCACCGCCCAAAGCTGATCCCCAAATTCATCCACCGTGAGGCCGATCGTTTCCAATTGCTCTACTTGCTGATGGGACAGTGCCGTCAAGATGATCGCTGGTTCTATAGGGACCAACCTCCAACGATCGACAATCTGTTCATACAACACTCGCTCATGGGCAATATGTTGTTCGATTAAGTACATACCTGCGGGATGCTCTGCCAAAATATACGTATTCCGCACTTGGGCAATTGCTTTCAAGGCTCCGGGAAGCATTTGGGTTGATTTGGGTGCTTCGCTCGGTTCGCTTGAGATAACAGCACGATCGATTCCATAGCCTGCACGTTGTTCTGCGGCTCGAAGAAATTGGGTAGTGCGTTGGCTAGAAAGGAGATCGTTCGTGAGCGTTAAGGCTTGCTCAATGCTGTGAATGATTAAGGTTTGCCATGATTCTAATTCTTGTAAATATAGCGAAGATTTATCCGGATCGCGGTTCCAATCTACTTGATGGGGCGGCACATGAAGATGAACCACAACGATCGGATAACGATCCCGAAGCAAGGTCTTTCGCAATGCAGTCATCACGGTTTGAACTAATTCAGGGATTTGCACCACGCGGCCATTAACAGCAATACGGATCCAATCGGGCGATCGACGAGAGATCCGATCGGGTAAGCCCAAGACTAACTCGATTTCTTCTGTTTGGATAGCGCTAAAGTCACTCAAAGCACCGTTGGGTAAAACCTGTAGCAATCGCTGAACTAAGTTTTTAGTCTCTCCTAAAGTTAGCCATTCCCGATCGCCCTGTAGCACTTGAATTGTAATTTCAGGATGAACAATAGCAATATTATAAATGCAGGCTTGAATTTGTTTAAGTTGCTGCTTGGGCGTTCCGGT
>JANMIS010000270.1:0-6915 GCA_031375925.1 Synechococcales cyanobacterium OTE_70_concoct_197_sub | reverse complement strand
TCAATCGGAGTTAGGCGATCGCCATCCCGATACCGCTCAGATTCTGAATAATTTGGCAGTATTGTACAAATCGCTAGGTCAGTACGATCAGGCATTGCCATTCTATAGATCCGTGTTAGAGATCCATAGATCAGAGTTCGGCGATCAACATCCTGTTACCGCAACAAGCTTGAATAATTTGGGAATATTGTACCAATCGATGGGCAAGTATGATCAAACATTGCGATTATTTAAAAAGGTATTATTAATTAGAAAATCGGTGTTGGGCGATCGACATCCCGATACCTCAACGAGTCTGAATGATTTGGCATTAGTATATGAATTGATGGGCCAGTACGATCGGGCGTTGCCGTTGTATGAATCCGCATTGGAAATCAATCAATCGGAGTTAGGCGATCGGCATCTCTCTACCACAAAGGGCCTAAATAATTTGGCAGTATTGTACGACTCAATGGGCCAGTACGATCGTGCATTGCCGCTGTGTGAAAGGGTATTGGAAATTAGGAAATTGGAGTTAGGCGATCGACATCCAGATACCGCAATGAGTCTGAATAATTTGGCAGGATTGTATCGAGCGATGGAAAAGTACGATCGGGCATTGCCCTTGTATGAACAAGCTGTTGATATTCTTGAAGAAGTCCTAGGGAATGAGCATCCGAATACTAAAGCAGGACAAGGGAATTTGCGATCGTTACGGGAGAAGGTAGGAATTGAGAATGTTGAATTGGGAAATGAGACGGTAAACTGTAGAAGCGAGTAAAAACGATCGAACCCCTCCCACCGGACAAGACGACCCATGACCAAAGAATTTAATGTTGTGATCGAACGAGATAGTGATGGCTATTTTGTGGCCTCTGTGCCTAGCCTACGCGGATGTCATACCCAAGCAAAATCGCTAGACGAACTCATGGAACGCATTCAAGAAGCGATCGAACTTTGTCTAGAGTTTGAAGAATCCGGCAGTGAGTCCATGGAATTCGTCGGAATTCAAAAGGTTCTCGTTCAGCTATGAGTCAACTGCCCAGTCTGACCGGACAAGAAATGATCCGAGTACTAAAAAAGCAAGGATTCAACGTCGCACGAATCAAAGGCAGTCATCACATTTTGATTCATCCTGATGGACGACGGACCGTCATTCCTGTCCATGCTGGAGAAACGATCGGTAGTGGTCTCGTGTTACAGATCTTACGAGATTGTCAGATTACCAAAGATGAATTTAAGGAACTACTGTGAATTGTGAATGATGAGTTAGGAATTGAGAAGTCAACGATCGCCCTTCATTCATCTTCCTCAAACGATCGCGATTGACGACTGTGGAGAATCGAAACACGATCGTCCTCAACAACGTATAAAATTCGGTATTTCGATCGCTTTCCCATAATCAATTGCCGAACCTCCCGATCGAAGAAACTGGCTTCAGGAGCGATCGGACAGCGCCGAGGAAACGTTTTCAACGAATCGATCGACTCTTGCAGATCGTTATACCAATCATTCGCCAAATCAGGAGTCCGGTTATCACACAACCATCGATAACTCTGCTCGATTTCCTGAAATGCCTCCGGCTGAACCGTAACTTGATAAGTCATGACCGAGATGGAATATTAAACTTCTGACGTAAACTCTCCAATGCCTCATCCACCGGAATTCCCTCACCCCGATGACCTACGGTCGGTCGTAGACCATCGAACGACACCAATCCCTTCTGAATCCCCAACACCGTCTCTAGGTATTCAACTCGATCCAGCAGCACCTGACAATCAATCACAGGCAAATTATCTTGAACCGATCGCCCTTTCAACCCCCGCAAAAAGTCTAACACTTCCACTAGCATGGGTTCTGGCAACCCTTCCGTCTCTTGGATTAAACGTTCATGCAGTTGCATCGGGTCTTCCCTCCAAACAAAATCGATTATTCCATTGTACGTGATCAAGAGAAGACCAGACCGCAACTCTTGGGGCATGACCATCCGAAATCTAAAGTCGTGCAAGAGAATTTGCGATCGTTACGGGAGCAGATAGTCACGGCTTGACAGGCTTCCCCGATGCCATTGAAACAAACCTGGAACAGCAATATCCCACTATTAGTAAATCCTGGCTTAATCACTGGCAACGGGTGATTCCTTTCTTTACCTTCCCCCAGGACTGGTAGTTCATTCAAATGTAAGCACATTACTTTTCACTAAACGCCCAAACCCCATTCCAGTTTTCAGGAATTCCTTGTTCTCTTAAAATCTCGACTCTCTCTAGATAGAGTTGAGACGTTTTATCAGCTGGATTAATAGCTAAAACTTGCGTAAAAAAGTTTTTCGCCTCAGTTAAATTTCCATCACGGTAATTAGAGATTCCTAGATCAAAATCAGGCTGAGTTTGAAGCTTAAGGATACGGATATTATCTGGTTCTGCATCTAGAATTTCATAGACTGAAATGGCTTCATTTCTTCCCTTTACGATCGCCCGGTCTAAAAATCGAATGTGGTAGCTTTCAGGATTACTCAAAGTATCAAAAGTCTGTTCTGAAATCAGTAAGGACACTCCATAAAACTTCGTCAAACCCTCTAGACGAGCTGTTAAGTTTACATTGTCAGAAAAAGCATCCCCCTGCATTCGGTTTTCTTCACCGACCATTCCTAGCATCATTTGTCCAACATGAATACCGATGCCCACACAAATCGGTAAAAGCTTTTCCTGATGACGAATTTCATTATAATCCTCAACTGCTTTAAGCTTAGCAATCCCAGCGACAACTGCATCATCCGCTCCTTCTGGGAAAACCGCCATCATGCCATCACCCAGAAATTTGACAATCAATCCGTGATTATTCCGAATCTCTGGACTGACCCGCTTGAGATAAGCATTGACAAAAGAAAAGTTTTCCTTTGGAGTCATATTTTCTGAAAGTGTGGTGAACGATCGAATATCTGAGAACATGACCGCCATACTTTTACTCACATGATCTCCTAATTTCACTTCAGTAATGCTCTTTTTACGGAGGAATCGTAAGTAATCATTAGGAACAAAACGCCCATAGGCATTTAGGAGTTCTTCTAGTTTTCGATTCGCTTCGATCATTTCTTTTTCTCTCGCTTTCACCGTCTTTACCATGTTAGTAAACACTCGTGCCAGTTGACCGAGTTCATCACTTCGATCGGAGACTTGAGCAAGCATGTCAGGTTCAAAGCGATCCTGCTCAACCTCTGATGCGGCAGTTGTCACTTTACCGACTTGCTCAATATAGGCAGCTTGACGCAAAATCTCAGCCTTAAAAAGTGCTTCTGCTTCCTGTCGTTTTAAGAAATTAACATAAGCTTTAGAGTGATAGCGAATTCGGGCAATGATTTCTTTCGCATCTGGAAGTTTAACTAAATAATCATTGGCACCCAATTCAAAGGCTTTTGCCTTGATTGTAGGATCTTCTTTACTTGATAATACAATTAATGGAATATGCGTAGTGCAAGTGTCTTTTGCACGGAAAAATTCAACAAGCAACAATCCTGCCATTTGTGGCATAACTAAATCTTGGAGAATAACGGTTGGGCTACAGTCTTCGGCTGTTTTTAATGCTTGGGTAGGATCGCTACAATAGTGAAACGAGATATCAGTCTCAGTGGCTAACATGCGCCGAATTGCTTCTGCAATAATTGATTGGTCATCAATCAGAAGAACAGTAATTTTTTCATCCATGGGAAGTGGGGGAATAAAGGAGAATAATGTGGACAGTCGATAATTTAGAGGTTAGCGTCTGGAATACAAGACATTCAGCAGTAAAGTGGAGATTGCATCGGGGGGCAAAATCTCTACAGCAGCATTCAGGTCGATCGCCGCTTTAGGCATTCCATAAACGACACAACTGGCTTTGTCTTGAGCGATCGTATGCCAACCTTGCCCTCGCAGTGCTAACAAACCTTTGGCACCGTCACGGCCCATTCCAGTGAGTAAAACAGCCGTTCCCCGACGAGTCCAATGTGCGGCTAAGCTATTAAAAAAGACATCTACAGAAGGACGATAGGGATAATCAATTGGGTCTTGAGTATATCCCAATGTTAAATTAGCTTTAACTTCTAAATGGTCATTAGTTCCAGCTAAAAGGACCGTTCCGGGTTCGAGGGATTCACCTGCTTTGGCAATGCGAACTGGAAGATTGATTTGTTGTCCGAGCCAAGCGGCCAACCCACCAGAAAATTGAGCGTCCATATGCTGAACCACCACGATCGCTGCACCAAAGCCCGCCGGGAGTTTTGCTAAAACAGTCGCTAATGCTTTGGGTCCACCCGTCGAGGAGCCAATGGCAATAATTGGGGGTGCAGCCGAGCTAAAACTAGAACGATCGTAGGAGAGCGGCTGTTTTGGGGTGCGGGGCGATTGGGATTCGGTGGGATATTTTTGACGAGAGACCCGCCCTTGGGGCTGGATGAGCTTCCGGAGTGTTTCAATTTTAGCTAAAAGCTTAGTGGCAGATTGACTTTGATCGGCGGCATCTAAAGTTGGCGTATCAACGGCATCTAATGCACCATGACACATCGCCTCATAGACTCGACCCATTGATTTTTCGGTGCTGGCAGTGACGACTAAAATGCCACAGGGCGATTGCTTCATAATTTGCCTGGTCGCCTCCACCCCGTCCATAATAGGCATCATCAAATCCATTAAAATTAAGTCGGGTCGGTCTTGTCCACACCGAGCAATAGCTTCTGCCCCATCTTTGGCCGTCCAAATAATCTGGTAATCCGGAACCGTTTGCACGACTTTCCGGAGTGCGGCTGTCGCAAGGGTGAGGTCATTGACGATCGCAATTTTCATATCATTTGCCAATTAAATCTACAACGGCACCCACAAAGGAGTCATCTTGGAAACTACTTTTCGTTAAGTAATAGTCTGCCCCAGCATCGAGTCCTTGAAGACGATCGGTTTCACGATCGCGATAGGAAACAATTATCACCGGGATTTGATTGAGATGAGAATGGGATTTGATTTGGCGCACCAATTCGATGCCATTCATTTTCGGCATGTCTACATCGCTAATCACCAAGTCATAGGGTTGGGTGCGGACTGCATTCCAGCCTTCCGCACCATTAATTGCGACATCGACTTGGTACCCACAGTTTTCTAGCATTTTACGTTCCATTTCACGAACCGTAATCGAATCATCGACAACTAGGATTTTTTTGCGTTGCTTGGTTTCTACAACTTGACTCATTTTCGTTAGACTTTGCCGACTCAACAGATTATCGATCGATCGGACCAAATCCGAAACATCGACAATCAGAACAGGTGTCCCGTCACTCAATAGCGATGATGCACTGATATCAGGAACTTTTCCGAGTCGCGGATCAAGCGGTCGCACGACCAAATCCCGTTCACCTAAAAATCGATCGACAACTAACCCATAGGCATTCGCTTGTTCACTCATCACAACCACACATAAATCATCAGCGGTGAATTGAGCGATCGGTAAATCGAGAACTTGTTGGGCGGCAATCAAGCCGATATTTTGTTGATTAAGTGTAAAATACTGACGGCTTTCAATGTCAGAGATTTGCGATCGATCGAGCGTGAGTACATGCTCAATTCGGGCCAGGGGAATGGCATAGGCTTGGCCTGAGACTTCCACCAGCAGGGTCCGCACGACCGACAGAGTGAGCGGCAGTTGGAAATGGAAACTTGTACCCTTCCCCACCTGAGAGACCGCACGGACATTCCCGCCCACTTCTTGAGCCATACTTTTTGCGATATCTAATCCGACGCCCCGCCCCGAAATTTCAGTGACTTGCGCTGCGGTGGAGAATCCAGGTAAAAATATAAATTCTAAGAGTTCAGCATCTTTCATTTGCGCCACCATTTCAGGTGTCGCCAGCTTTTTATGAAGCACTTTTTGGCGCAGCCAGTCCGGATCAATTCCACGACCATTATCAATAATGCTGATGGCTAGCATCCCGCCGCGATGGAAAGCTTCCAAACGAATGGTCCCTTCAGCAGGTTTGCCCATTGCTATACGTTCTTCGGGTAACTCGATTCCGTGATCGGTCGCGTTGCGTAAAATGTGAGTAAGAGGCGCTTCTAATTTTTTAAGAATATCCCGATCGACCGAAGTGGCTCGACCTTGAATGTCTAATTTGACTTGTTTATTCAGTTTGCGCGCTAAGTCCCGAATCATCCGGGGAAATCCTTGTACTCCATCTGCAAAGGGACGCATATGAGAGCTAATGACTTCTCGATAGAGCCGATCGCTTAAGTTTGCAGTGCGCTGGGCGTAGAGTTCTAATTCACCGAGTCGATCGCTCAAAAAGCCCACACATTCCTGTTCTTTTTGGCGAGCTTGCTGGAGTAGATCTCGACTTTCTTGAGAATGGGCGGGAGAAGTCAGGGTACTTTGAAGTTGTTCTAATTGTCGAGATAACTCGACCATCCGCCATTTCAGCCCAGTCATTGAATCAGCATGGGGCTGTAACCAATTGGCTTCAATAAGAGATTCACCTGCGAGTCCCATAATCCGGTTAAGGTTTTCAGCACTAACCCGAACAACTCGATCGGGATTAGAACTTGCATCTATCTGCTGAGTAACAGGTTCAGTAATAGGTTTGAGAATTTCCTGGGTAGTGGGTTGAGTAATAGGTTGAGTAATGGGTTCAGTAATCGCTTGAATAATCGGTTGAGTAATCGGCTGCTCGATCGGGGGAGCAACTAGAATTTGTGTAGGGCTGGCATTAGGATTGAGAATCGACTCAACTTGGAATTGTGTTTCGGTAAAATTTCGATGCTGCTGAATTAGCCAATTGGGGAGATCAGCATTATTGACTTGACTGATCCCTTGAAGCAAATCTACGCCTTGAAGCAGAACATCAACGTGATCAGAGGACAACACGATCGTTTTATTTTGAGCGGCAACAAAGCTGTCTTCCATGACATGAGCGAGATTGAC
>JANMIS010000218.1:0-3347 GCA_031375925.1 Synechococcales cyanobacterium OTE_70_concoct_197_sub | reverse complement strand
TGGGGTGATTGAAGCTGTAAAGCTCTTTTATCCTGAACTTTTACAAGGGATTCCAGCCTTGGCCTATGGTCGGCTACGGCCTGTTCATGTCAATCTCGGAATCTTTGGATTTATGAGCATGGGCTACTTGGGCGCAGCCTTTTACATGGTGCCACGCTTGACGCAGACCGCGCTGTATTCAGAAACCCTGGGCGTCTTGACGGCGTGGGGTTGGAACCTCAATTTGATGGGCGGTGTGCTGGCGATTCTGATGGGCTTTAGCAAGGGCAAGGAATACGAGGAACTGCCCTTTCCGTTTGACATGATGGTCGGTATTTTGGAAATTCTGATTGCAGGCAATCTTTTTTCCACCATTACCGTCCGAAAGGAGTCTAGGCTGTACGTCTCACTTTGGTATATCTTGCTGGCGATCATTCCGTTCCCAATCTATTACACCTTGGGAAATGTCATGAATTTCCGAGGCATTGAAGATGCGATCGTTAACTGGTTTTACAGTCATAATCTCTTTGGGTTGTGGCTGACGACGTTGGGCCTTGCAACGCTGTACTACATTGTACCAAAGCAGCTAAATAAGCCGCTCTATAGCCATGCGATTTCATTTTTGGGCTTTTGGACGTTAGCGGCATTTTATCCTTGGAACGGAGGCCACCACGTTATTTGGGGACCTGTGCCAGAATGGGTGATGACGGCTTCGGTGACGGCTTCGATCGCTATGTTGATTCCCACGATCGCCACCATGGTGAACTTCGGCGGAACGGCTTGGGGAACCCAAGGCGTAATGAAGCGGGATATCAGCTATCGATTTAGCATCGTGGCCTATTTGTCCTATGTTGGAACGTCACTCTGGGGAAGCGGTCTAGCGATTATGGATCTGAACGCAAAACTGCACTTTACGAGTACGACCATTGCCCATGTGCATCTAGGATTTGTGGGGTTTGGGCTGGCAGGTTTAGCGGCATTTATTTACTTCTATTTGGAACGATCGTTAAAACTCGGCTATTCTCGCAAACTTGCTGAGTGGCATTTTTGGCTGACGGTCGGTGGGACGATCGGCTACGTAGTGTCGATGGGTTGGCTGGGCTGGTTAGAAGGATCAGAGTGGGCAGCAGGCAACTCGGTGCAAGGTGTCATGGGTTTACGCTATTGGTACAACGTGGCGCGCGCGGGCAGTGGTGGAGTGTTATTGATAGGGCAATTGCTATTGGTTTGGAATATCTGGAAGACCATGACATCAAAATCAATAGATGGTGGGGATCTATCCCAAGAAGATGAATCTCAGTCTGATTATTCAAATACGGGAGTTACGTTATGAGATTTATTCGAGAATTTCCGATTATTGTGGCGTTGTCATTTTTGTTTGGGTTGGCGTTTACGGGTTTGGTTTTGGCTCCGGTGTTCGCTAGCGATATCTCGGAACCAACGCCGAACTTAGTGGCCTACACGCCAATGGAACAGCATGGGCGTGAGATTTATATTCGAGAAGGTTGTGTTTATTGCCATTCACAGCAGGTTCGCAATGTGAAAGCGGACGAAAATATGGTGGCGGCCTATGGTGTGTCGAAGTCGGGGGATTATTTTTACGATATTCCCCATTTGCTCGGCACGTCTCGTCAGGGTCCGGATTTGAGCAATGAAGGTCAGGTGTGGGGCAAGGCATCCGGTGAGTTTGCCCGCGAGTATTTGATTGGTCACTTTAAAAATCCTCGCGAATATAATCCCCAATCCATCATGCCGTCCTACAGCTATCTGAGCGATCGGGAACTAGAAGAACTTACGGAATATGTGCAATCCTTGGGTGCGTGGAAAGTTGCTTCCGAGCCTACTGCCACGGCTGATCCAACGGCTGAGATTACGACTGAAAGTACAGCTCAGGTCACTTCAACAGAGGTTCATTCATGATGTATTTACTGATGAAACCTATGACGGAACACGCGACAGAACCCATGGTCCATGGGAGTTGGTTTGGGGTGGGCGACGGAACGATTGTGGTGTGGTCATTAGTTTGGGTAATTGTTCCCTTGGGCCTGGTTGCGATCGGAGCTTTGCTCTGGGCAGGTAAGACGGGGCACTTTAAGAATATTCAAGAGATTGCCGATCGGCAGCTTGAGATTGAAGATTAATACACTAAACGATTTTGATTGAATTACTGGGAGAACCCGTGTGAAAATTTTGGTTGTTGCTGATATTTCTCCAACTGCGATCGCGGTGATGGAGTACTTGAAAACATGGCTGACGCCGATGAAGGGGACGCCTGTGGAAGTTACGGTGCTGCATATTACAGAACCAGAGTTGGCCTACAGCGAAACGCATCCAGAAACAAATCTGGAGACATTGGCTCCAGTGACAAGTATGCAAGAGTTACATCATATTTTTGATGCGTTGTCGTCGCTTTGTCAGATCGATTATGTTACGACGGATGGGAAGTTTGCTGAAATGGTTCTGAAACAAGCAGAATTGGTCGATTTGATTGTCATGGGGCGTCGTCGCCGATCGCGCCTAGAGGAAATGCTCCTCGGCAGTCACAGTCAATTGATCTTGCATCAAGTCAATTGTCCCCTACTCATTGTACCGGAACCCAAACCTGAGGATGTTGCTCGTAAAGTGTTGGCGACAATGCCTATTGCGGTGTAGAGATAATATTTTAGGGCGAGATTTGAATCCTAAAAAGCGGCACAACTTAATTGTTGTGCCGCTTTTTAACTTCATCCTAGCTTAGATTCCCAGAATTCTTAGCCCCGCTTGCGCTTAGCCCAGACCGAACCCCCGATCGCCGCCAAACCCAACATGATGCCCGGTTCAGGGACCGAAGTGCGGGTTGGATCAACCATGTTGAAGGAGTGGTTGTCTGATTCAAATCCGCCACCACCGATTTGGCTGATGACAATGCGGTTGAACATTTCGCTGGTGTTGGAAGCCGTAAAGTGGGCATAACCATTCCCTTCGCCACCATGCTGTTTAGCGTGGATGGATGCAAGCGGTGCAACTGTTTCGGTTGAATAAGATTTGACGAGTGAATCACCATTGTAGAAGGAGAAGGTGTTTCCAGGACTCATTGCACCCCAGTTGATTCCGAAGTATTTCACTTTGTCAGCCAAGTCGATCGTAACGTTGTTGCCTGCAAAAACTGCAAGGTACTTCCCATTATTAACTTCGCCCTTTGAACCAGAAGGTGCCCAAACATCAGAGCGAACGCTGCTAGAACCATTGGCAGACTGGAACGAGTACTTAGCAAACCCAGTGGTCGGTGCAGAACCTGAATTGAAGTCCACGGTTTTGGTTGTTCTGAGACCTGCATATTCAGAGTAAGCACCTTGCGATGTAACGCCTGTGGGAGATGCGGCTCCATT
>JANMIS010000159.1:0-4658 GCA_031375925.1 Synechococcales cyanobacterium OTE_70_concoct_197_sub | reverse complement strand
GCCCCTCGACCAGCTTGAGATTCGTAAGTACAACCAAATCCTGTCCACTAAGGGCTTGAAGGCGTTTATCAATGCCATGGTTGAAACGCCGGAATATGCTCAAGCCTTTGGCGAAGATGTGGTGCCTTACAACCGCTACCTCACTCTACCTGCCGCTAACTTCCCCAATACTCAGCGTCTCTATAACAAACTCACTAAGCAAGACACCAAGCTTGAAGTGCCGAGTTTTGTGACGGCTCAGTCTAAGGTTGATGTGGCGACCTTGCCGCTGACGTCGAGTGCGATCGCAGCCAATAAAGTCTAGAGATTGACCTGGTTTTTAATCTTTAAAAAATCTCCCATTAAGAGCTGTCTTAATGGGAGATTTTTAAATCTGCACTATTCGGTTTCCCCTAAATAAAAGGAGCAATATGTTTTGGTCTTTGCAGACCTAACCCTGGTAAACTTTTGTGAAACAACTCTCATTTCAACCACCATTATTTTCACTAAAAACTCATGACTAAGGGATTTGGGCCGCAAAAAGAAATTAAAAAAGCGCCCTCGGAAGCCGCTAAGAAGCGCATTGAGGCTTCACAGCAAATGGATGAAATGAAGGCGAAGGGATTGCCTGAATTTGAGATTTATATTCGGGTTAAGGATAAAAAGTCCTGGTTCCCTGTGGGCGCGATCGCAGTGCAACGGACCAATCAAGTGGATGCGGCTATCTATGCCAACGAAGAAAGCCTTCGCCAGGGTGCCTTCCGAATTTTTCCTGTGCTGAAGAAGAGTGGTCAGAATTTGGAATATGGCTACCGCAGCAAAGACAATAAAGAGGACCCCATCACGCTAGCTGTAAAACCTGCACCTGGTGTACAGGGCGCTGTGCAGGCGATCGTCAGCAACATTTCCGAATCTGTGACCAGTCTGTTCAAGAAAAAGAAAGAATGGAGTTGATTTTTAGAGTGATCCTGTGATCTGGAAATCTGATAAAACCCCAAGATATTGGGGTTTTGTTTTGGAAGTACTAAGTTTTGAGAGTACTAAGTACTGTGAAAGACGGCTTTAGCTCTAGGTCCAAAAACAATTACATCTTGGTGATTGAGGAAGGCTCGACTAACGGCCTTCCCATTCACCAAAATTCCGTTAGTGCTGGCTTTTCCATTCAGTCCACCATCTTGAACCTCAAATACGACTTCACCGCTCTCTGTCTTCAGCCGACGAATCACCGCATGGAAGCGAGACGAAAACTGCGATCGTAGACAGATGCTATTCTGAAAATCTCGCCCGATCGTGTATTCTTCATTGACCAGATGAATTAACCGACAGTCCGCTTCATCTTCTAGTAAAAGAGATCCACCGTTAGGAACGCGAAGGTCTTGATGATTGACGCTGGAATTCCGAGGTGCCTGATGGGCAGAGTGCCCTTCTTTACTATCTACGCTGCGATCGTTCACCTCCGTCCAGCCCGTCCAGTCACTGTCGAGCCAAGCAGGTTTAGTGGCGGGGGTCTGAATGGTTAGGCCCAACTCTTGCTGGGCCTGCGCGCGTGCTTGGGCAGCAATCTCATCATTAGGAGAAATGGCTAAAGAGTGGTCATAACAGCCGATCGCTTCGATGTACCGACAGAGTTCAACCAAGGCATTTCCTTGATTACGCCAAGTGAGCGCAAGCTGAGCATCGATCTGTAGCGCACGGCGATAACTATCGATCGCTGTTGAAGGCTGATGGTAGCCGTAGAGTAGAGCATTGCCCCGATGGTGCCAGCCCTGGGCTTGGCTGGGTTGAATCTGAAGGACCCGATCGTAACAGGCTAGGGCCGCATCATACTCTCCTAAGCCATACTGAAAAGCATTCCCTCGCCGTAGCCACAAGTTCGCTAAGGCTTCACGGCGAGGCTCCAGATTTAACGCTTGGTCATAGCTAGTGATCGCGTCCATGAACCGCCCTAAGTCCTCTAAGACCGTTGCCCGCTCGTACCAAGCCTCCCAAAAATCTCCCCGAGTTGCTAATAGTCTGTCATAGGATTCGATCGCATCAATCAGCGCCCCTGCTGCCGCAGAAGAAATTCCACGCCTGTATAAGGACAATTCAGCGCTAGAGAGGGGAATGCGACCAGTATCAATCATGACTGAAGCTAATAAGTACCACTATTGTTGTAAACAGGAGAAACTTTTGCATCTCCCTTAAGAATTATTTTTATGTTTAAGTTATTTTTAGATTTATTTTTAGAAGAATCTTAAAAATTTTACATTCAGCGTTGATACTTTTCAATCTAGCGTGAAATTACAGATGATTTCTCGAAATTACTTATTTCTTCAATATTTTATAATTTGTAGCCTCGACTCGATTCAGCGCATAAAATCTGTCCGATCGAGCCATTCGTCTGCATAATTCAGCATAATAAAGTGCTGACTGGGGGATTATGTGGGGCGGCAAGATGTCGGATTTGTTACGAAGCGGGATTAGACGATGGAGGAAAACGCTGCGGGTCTTGCTGGCTTGCCTTGTATTGACGATCGGATTTTGTGGGTTGAGTATTTTCGTCGGCCTGTCGCCCAGTTTTTCGCAGAGCGAGGTGGATATTCTGCAACAGCAGCGTCAGCAAGTGCAGCAGCAGCGTCAGCAGGTAGAGCAGCAACGAGATCAACTCAAAAAACTAGAAACCTCTGCCCAGAAAGATCTCTCTGGGCTACAAAAGCGATTGAAATCTACAGAGCTGAACCTTCAAGCTCAAGAAGCAGAGATGGAGAAGGCGACAACAGCGCTCAAAGCTCTAGAACAGAACCTGACAAAAACAGAAGCAAGCTATCGTCAGCAGCAAGGCGCGATGGTCGATCGACTGCAATTTCTCCAGCGACAGCGCGATCGGCAGGGCTTGTCTCTATTGCTCAAGAGCAGCAATTTGAATGATCTGCTCGACAAGCGCTATCGTCTCAAAAAGCTGTTCGATTCCGATCGCAAGTCCCTCGCTATCTTAAAAACCGAAGCGAATAATTTGAATGCGCAGCGGACCCAAGTGGAGATGAAAAAGAATGAAATCTCCTTAATCATGCAGCAGCTCCTAGCCCAAAAAAGCGAGGCCAAAACCCAGTCAGCTTACCAAAAAGAATTTATCCAGCATCTCAAAACTAACCGAGAAGCTCTAGAAGCGGCCAGTGCCCAACTCGAAAGAGATTCCACCAGCATCGCGCAGATTATTCGCCAACGATCGATCGGCGATAGTCGCGGCATCATCATTTCTGGCCGTGGGGTGATGACTATTCCGGTCGAAGCCGAAGTGACGAGCGAATTTGGCTGGCGAACCCACCCCATTTTGGGCTATCAAAAGTTCCATTCCGGGATTGACTTCGGCGCAGATACCGGGACGACGATTCGATCGGCGGCGGCGGGCCTGGTGATCTATGCAGCTTGGTATGGTGGGTATGGCAACACAGTAATCGTGGATCACGGCGGCGGGATCACGACGCTGTATGGTCATGCGGAAGGCTTTTATGTGGCGGAAGGGGCGACGGTGCAGAAGGGGCAACCGATCGCAGCGGTCGGATCCACGGGATTTTCCACAGGCCCGCACTTACATTTTGAAGTGCGGCAAAACGGAGAACCGATCGATCCTGTGCCTTACTTATAGGCTGAATTTTAGCGCTCTGGCGAGCCGCCCCCAACCCCCAATTCTGGGGGCTTTGATCTGAAGATTTGATCGGTCGTCTTGTAAACTGGATTGACGACCCTTACAAAACGTTTCCTCCCATGACAACTCCATCGTCTGCCATCAAATCCGGTTTTGTCGGTGCTGTGGGCAATACGCCTTTAATTCGGCTCAATAGTGTTAGCGATGAAACGGGCTGCGAGATTTTGGGGAAGGCCGAATTCCTCAATCCAGGCGGATCCGTTAAAGACCGGGCAGCACTTTACATTATTGAAGATGCAGAACGAAAGGGGTTGTTAAAACCGGGCGGAACCGTAGTCGAAGGCACGGCGGGCAATACGGGGATCGGTCTAGCACATATTTGCAATGCTAAAGGCTACAAATGCCTGATTATCATTCCTGACACCCAATCCCAAGAGAAAATCGACCTACTGCGAACGCTAGGTGCTGAAGTGCGAACGGTTCCAGCAGTGCCTTACAAAGATCCTAACAACTACGTCAAGCTTTCTGGACGGGTTGCAGCGGAACTAGATAACGCGATTTGGGCCAATCAATTTGACAATCTTGCCAATCGCATCGCCCACTACGAAACCACTGGTGCCGAAATTTGGACCCAAACTGAAGGCAAAGTAGATGCCTGGACTGCGGCGACGGGAACGGGTGGAACCTATGCGGGGGTTTCGCTTTATCTTAAAGAGAAAAATCCTAAAGTGAGATGTGTTTTGGCGGATCCGATGGGCAGTGGATTGTATAGCTATTTTAAGACGGGCGAAATTGCGATGGAGGGCAGTTCCATTACTGAGGGCATTGGGAATAGCCGTGTGACGGAGAATATGATGGATGTCCCGGTGGATGATGCGCTTCAGATAGACGATCGTGAAGCTATTCGCATTGTTTACCAACTCCTAGAAAAAGACGGGATTTTCGTGGGGGGATCCGTGGGGATCAATGTGGGTGCGGCGGTGCAAATTGCGAAACAAATGGGTCCGGGGCATACGATCGTCACAGTCCTCTGCGATGGCGGCAGTCGGTA
>JANMIS010000097.1:0-3080 GCA_031375925.1 Synechococcales cyanobacterium OTE_70_concoct_197_sub | reverse complement strand
GGGATTCAGTTGCCTAGGGATGCCTATCAACAGGAAGCGTTTTTGGAGCCGATCGACTGGACGAATTTGCCAAATTTGCTAGAGCAGCTGCTGCCGGGAGATTTAGTATTCTTTGGAACGCCCCAAAAAGCAACCCATGTGGGGTTGTATCTAGGCAATGAAGAATACATTCACAGCTCGGGCCGGGATCATGGCCGCAATGGCATCGGCGTCGATCGGCTTTCCCCTGATGAACACCATCCCGTCAGCCGTCATTATCTAGAGACACTACGAGGTGCGGGTCGAGTAGTAAAAAGCTACAAACCTTAATCTAGAATCCAACCTCTATCCCGCCCAGTTGATCCCGCCGCCATCAGGAACTGAGGGTAGGGGTTTACGATCGTTCCGAACTTCCCCAGTGGGATAGGAATTTGGCAGAGAAAGGGTGATGTCATCCAAGATTTCAAACTCAAAGTCTCCATCCAGACTTTTAGCGCGGGCGATCGGCGGCGTGGTGACTCTTGGAGGTGTAGTGGGCATCGGTGGTGCGATCGGGCTTTGGGTCGGTTTCGGGTATTGCTGGGCGGTCGCTGAAGAACGAGATTGTGATGGATAGACTTGCGGCTGCCGTACTGGGTCTTTGGGGGTGCTCTGAGTGACGACGACGCTGTGAGACTGAGCCTTCTGACGATCGAGTTTCGCTTGACGCTCGGGTTCTACCACCCGCTTCATCACAAACTCAATGGTCTCCGGCTTCACCCATCCACGGGCAACCAGGACCTCTCCAAACTTCATATCGTGGGTAAAATTTTGGTCATTCAAGACCACAGCGACCTGGGCAGGTGTGATCAAACCCGCCTCAATTAGGTAGCTTCCGAGGCGGGTAGGCGTTTCTGAAGAGGGCTTGTCGGCTGGCGGAGTGGTGTCAAGGGACATAGGCAACTCGATGGAAACGTTGATTTTCAGGTAATTCATTGTAGCAAATCAAAACAGGGGGTAGTGCTGTCTCTACCTACGGGATGACTTGCGACTATTCCGGGGACTTAAGGGTTTGAAATTTGTGACGATTTTAGACTGGGCATTGAGTTTTCTCAATCCTCTTATGTTGGAGTTTATCTAGTTTAAGTACAGTTAAATACGGCCTATGTGATTGATTGATGACTAAAGTAGTGAAATTAAAAATTATGCGATCCAAATTCAAAATCGCGGTTATCATATGGGGCGGTCCAAGTTCCTGACGAAATATTCAGTGGTTCAGTTGAGTTTTATCCAGACGAAAAGGCTAGAGCAATGAGTGATACAACCTCTTTTCTAGGTGGCGCAGCGTTAGCGGGATTGGCGGCATTAGTGGTAATGCGGGGTGGTCTGACGATCGGATCTCCCTCTATGCCTTCCCAGCAATCCTTTCAGCTTCCTCAATTGTCTTTAGGCCAAGGAACAATTAATCCGGCCACTGGGCAGATGACCCTTCCGACTCCGGCAGCCGTTGCGGGCCGATCGCCCTATGAAGACGCCAAGCTAGATGTCAAAGTGGAGTCCTTAAAGGCGCAGATTGAGCAGCTTCAACTGCAAGTCCGCAGTCAGCAGACGGTGATGGATACGATGTCTACGCAGATGCGCACGGGAGCTTTGGCCACTCAAGCGCAGCAGCCTTCTATGGTTCCGCAGCCCGCGACGCTGCCTGTGAGTCCCTCTGAGCAAGCAGCGACTTCGATGTTGTCGGGTTTGCCTTGGGCTTTGGGCGGCATGATGCTGACCTTTGGGGGCGGCATTGCGTTGGTGGGAATGTTTGTGCTGCTGTCACGGCAGAATCGATCGGGTCGGACTATTGAGGTGATTCATGATGATTACCCAGCTTATCTCCCGACCGTCCAGGCTGCGAGTCGTCGTCGGGTGCAGGTGATTCCGCCGCGTCGTGCGATTAAGCGGGTGGAAGTTGAGGAAGATTAGTGGATTTGGAGATTTATCAACCCGTTGTGCGTCCATAGCTTGGCTATGATGAGTGTGGTTTTTACGATCGCACTCATTTTAGTTTGAGCATTTGTCATGGATTCACAACAACCTAGCCGATCGCGTCGGGCCTTTTTTCAAGTGCTGCGTCAGGTGCCGCTACGATCGTGGGTGCCCTATTTATTTTTAGGTCCAGCTCTGGTGTTGTTGGGGCTGACGGTTTTCTATCCGGCGATGCAGGCGTTGTATCTCAGTTTTACAGAGTATGACCTGCTGAGTGCGCCGGAATGGATTGGGTTAAAGAACTTTCGGATTTTGCTTAATGATGATTTGTTTTGGCGATCGTTTTCTAATACGTTGCTGTATTTGATTTGCGTGGTGCCGTTGCTGATGACGTTGCCTTTAGGATTGGCAATTTTAGTGAATCAAAAGCTGCGAGGCATTCAATGGTTTCGTGTGATGTTCTATACGCCTGTGGTGGTGTCTATGGTGGTGGCGGGCATTGCTTGGAAATGGTTGTATGACAGTAATGGTTTGCTAAATAAAGCTTTGTTTGGATTGTTTGGGGTGGCGGCGATCGGGTGGCGAACGGATGCGAAGGTGGCGCTTTTTTCGGTGATGGCGGTGACGGTATGGAAAGGGTTAGGCTATTATATGGTGCTGTATTTGGCGGGGTTGCAGGCCATTCCGGCGGATCTTTATGAGGCGGCAGCGATCGATGGTTCGGATGGTATTCGTAAACACTTTGATATTACGATTCCGTTGATGCGGCCCTATGTGCTTTTGGTTGGGGTCATTAGTGCGATTTCGGCGACGAAGGTGTTTGAAGAGATTTATGTGATTACGGGCGGCGGACCGAATAATGCGTCGAGTACTATTGTTTACTATGTGTATAGTCAAGCGTTTCAGCAGTTGAAAATTAGCTATGGTTGTACAGTAGGATTAGCAATGTTTTTAGTGATTTTAATTCTGTCAATAATTCGATTGGGTGTGCAGCGTTTTACGGAGACGACGCAGGCGAATACGATCGCTTAAAAAGCCCCACCTATCAATTAAATCAGCATTATTTCCTGACTCACATCCCACCTCAATCCTCGCACCTCAATCTAAGGGAACGCTATGCCTGAAGGTCCAGAAATTAAGTTAGCTGC
>JANMIS010000062.1:0-2632 GCA_031375925.1 Synechococcales cyanobacterium OTE_70_concoct_197_sub | reverse complement strand
TTGTTCAATTTCTTGGAAAATGGCTTCTTTCGATGACACAGTTAGCCTCCATTTAATTCACTGCATTCTTCTATTCTAACAGGGACGTTCGATCGTTAATAAAGCTGCAAGTTTGAGAATGACACATTTTAATTTGTTAAGAATAAAATCTTTTCAACACTGCTGTTCTCAACTTGCATTGCACTCATGGATTACACTTAGGTTTGATCCTTTGGACCCCGCAATGAACTCAGACCTGTCCCCCGACGTAGAAACCAACGCCCCCATCGAACCTGCCGAGGATCTCGTCGAAGCCTTTCTGCGCGGCCAAAACAGCAGCGGAGCCTCAGAAATCGACTATGGCGTCGGCGGAATGCCCGTTCCTCCCAAGGGCTTCCGATCGGGCTTCATCGGCATTATCGGACGGCCTAACGTTGGCAAATCCACCCTGATGAACACCCTCGTCGGCCAAAAAATCGCCATCACCTCCCCCACTGCCCAAACCACCCGCAACCGCCTCAAAGGCATCCTCACCACCGACCAAGCCCAAATCATCTTCGTAGACACCCCCGGCATCCACAAGCCCCACCATCGTCTCGGTGAAGTCCTCGTCAAAAACGCTCAAACTGCAATTTATTCCGTAGATGCCTTGGTCTTCGTCGTAGACGGCACCACCGACCTCGGCGGTGGCGATCGATTCATCTCAGACCTCCTACGCGACTGCAAAGTGCCCGTGATTCTGGGGATCAACAAATCCGATTGCCAAGACCCCGCCCTTCAAGTCAGCGACCTCCCCGTCCTCAATGGCAACATCTGCGATCGGGCCTACCTCGAACTCGCCCGTGCTCAGAATTGGACGATCGCTAAGTTCTCTGCCTTAACCGGAGAAGGATTGGATGATTTGCAGCAAAAACTCATTGACAAACTCGAACCCGGTCCTTACTACTACCCGCCCGATCTCGTCACCGATCAACCCGAACGATTTATTATGGGTGAACTGATTCGGGAACAGATTTTGCTGTCTACCCGCGAAGAAGTTCCGCATTCGGTGGCAATTGCGATCGATCAAGTCAAGGAAGAAGCCAAAATCACCCGAGTCTTTGCTACTATTCACGTCGAACGGGATTCGCAAAAAGGGATTTTAATCGGCAAAAAAGGCGCAATGTTAAAAAGCATTGGCACCGAAGCCCGAATGCAAATGCAAAAGCTCATCGAAGGCAAAATCGACCTCCAACTCTTCGTCAAAGTGCAACCAAAGTGGAGACAGTCCCGCACTCGCCTCGCAGAACTGGGATATCGCGTAGAAGATTAGGTGCCTCCTCTTAAACACTACGGTATTCAACAGTGACTAATCTGTGAAGTAAGGCTTTAACTTGAGGAGCATCTACCAGCAGCATGAACTTAAGTCAGCTTAAGTAGTGTGCTGTTCTACCCTAAATTATTTATGTATCAAGTTCTTAACCGATCGATCGCCTTAAGTTTTATCAGTTTGATTGCCATTACCAACAGCGTGATCGCCATGCCTGTTGTGCGAGTCCCTTGGAACAAGCCCACAGTACAGACCGCAACGTCTTTAAGCTATGGACTAAACGGATTTCAAGCCTTTAATCCCGATGTTGCAGGCAACCCCGGCAACGAAGCCTACAAGACGAATATTGCGTCCATGCGTCCCGGCATTATTCGCTATCACAATATGCAAATGCTCAATGACTCACGCCAAGATCCCTATGGCTGGGTTATTGCACCAGATAAAGCCCAATACCAATGGGATCGCGCAAAGATTACTAATGCTTTAAATGGTTCCTACAGTTTTCGGCCTGCGGTCATGATGAATATTCCAAGCTGGCCCAAAGCCATGGACGACGGCACAGGCAAACTTAAACCCCAAGACTACGACAAATTCGCAAAATTCTGTGCAGACCTCGTTCGCATCGTCAACGTTGATTTAAAAAAAGGGATGAAATATTGGGAAATTACCAATGAAAAAGATGGCGTCTACGGCAGTAATATGGCTGAATTAGGCCGCATTCATACTCGCGTCGCCCAAGCAATGAAACAAGTCGATCCGAGCATTAAAGTTGGTGGGCCGTCTTTTACTACGGTATATCCGAGCAATCGGATTGATGCTTTTCTCACCACTGCCGCACCATCTTTGGATTTTATTTCTTATCACAGCTACTCTACAGGTTCCAAGACCGACACCCCGACACAGCTTTGGAATTCAGCCGCAGGACTAGGCAACTTCACAGGTCAAGTCAAACAAAGTCTTGCCAAATACCCAAAGCGATCGATTGAAACCTTTCACAATGAATTCAATATTAGCTATGCCCCACCGGACGATCGCATGACCAATCAAGTTAGTGCGGTTTACGATGCTCTAGCGTTAATTGCTATTACCAATGCGGGCGCAACGGGATCAATGGCTTGGAATGAATCTGATGGCTGGTATGGAAAACTCGACAATCAATGGGGCGCATGGAGTCGTCGTCCGGCATCCTACGTCTATCAAATGTTTAATTCCCATTTGCGCGGTCAAATCATCGCTGCCAAATCCACAGAACCCAACAAGGTCACCAGTTACGCCGTTAAAAACCAAACCCAATATTCCCTAGCTTTGGTCAATCGATCGCTCACCACCCAGACCGTCCCCATC
>JANMIS010000040.1:0-9802 GCA_031375925.1 Synechococcales cyanobacterium OTE_70_concoct_197_sub | reverse complement strand
ACGATCACGATACAGCAGGACAGGGCAATTCCCACGAGCTGAGGAAGTTCACGCACATCGACAGCGGGGAACCCAAAGGAGGGCAAACCATTGGGCACAGCCCCCACAACAGTCACACCATGACGGGCAAAGTTGAACTGCCAACTGGCAAGAATTGCGACTATTACGGCTAGCAGAGCACCCGGAAATTTTGGAATAAATCGATCGAATAGCTGAATGATAATCAAGACGACAAGAGAAATCCCGATCGCCAGAGGATTTGCATGGGGTAAACCATCGATCGCAGTGAGGATTTGTTGCAGAGGTTGATGCCCGCCGCCTTTAAGATCTAGCAATCCCGTTAATTGACCGATCGCCACCTGAATGCCTACCCCAGTCAAGAATCCAATTAAAACGGTGCGGGATAAAAAATCAGCCAGGAAACCGAGCCGAAATAATCGTGCAAGTAGCAATATGCCCGCGACGAGGATGGCGACCGCTTCGGCCAAAGCCAGATAGTGCGAACTGCCCACGGGTGCCAATCCAGACAGCCCAGCCGCCAGAATTGCCGCTGTTGCAGAGTCGGCAGCAACGACGAGATGGCGAGAGGAACCCAAGACCGCAAAAATAATCGCGGGGAGCAGAAGCGTATACAGTCCGGTAGCGATCGGTGTCCCAGAAATCTGGGTGTATCCCATCACTTCAGGAATACCGATCGCAGCCAACACAATGCCACCCACGATGTCGTTGCTGATATTCGCTAGGTTGAAAGGTAAGATTCCTTGAAACAGGCGAGAAGAGCGATATTTGACTGGCGATTTGGCTGTATTTTCGATCGATTTTTTCATGGATTTCGGGATAGACAGTTCTTTTCAATATGTTGAATAATGATCTTGATCACCCGATCGCTAGAGGGAAGTAGGGTATGAATTATAGGCACTAGGATTTGAGTGGAGATACATCATATTGTCTTTTAGCCGTGTAGCCATGAACGAATAAAACAGACACTACTACTGACTCCTAAAGAAATTCACTACTACGCTTTCGGGTTGTACCCGTACCTTATCAATAAACCACCATGATTAAATTGAGAATGGTTTCTCACTGCGACCCTCACTCCAGCAAAATCACTAACCCTCGCATCATCACCCACCCTGCCTCAAATGCAACCCTTGCAATAAGGCGTTCGCCCAACCTTGGATCGCAAACATGAACTCCGTTCGGCGTTGCTGATATTGGGTATGAGCAACTCAATCTGCAAATTTAAATCCCGGATTTCGCTAAGGTTGTAGAAATTTAGAAATCAGCCATCATCCCTTAATTCAACGTGAGTTCGGTTTAAGGAGAAGCCAGTAAGTTCTTCTCCATAGCGATTCCTGGCTTCTTGGGCTGATGGCAATAAGCAATCAGCCCACAGAGAATATTGACAAAGCAGTTGACTGGAGAGCGATGCCGAGAATGCTCAATCTGGGAAATATTTTTCAATTGATCAATCACCGTCTCAACAACCGCTCGTTTGCGCAACATTAATCGCTCACAAAGGGGCATCAAACGCTGTTTCATATTGCGTTTGAGCTTAGTCACCAGTTGGATTCCGACCTTTTCCAGCAATTCCTTGAATAGTTTTTGGGAGACATAACCCTTATCGGCATAGACCTTACCAAAAAGAGCCTGTAGCAAGTCAGGCACAGGTTTTCGGTCATCTACATTGCCGGGAGTCACCTGAACATTGAGCAGCTCTCCTTTGTCATTAATCACCAGATGTAGTTTCAATCCATAGAACCAGTCCACGGAGGTTTTGCCACGAGCTGCGATTGTTTCAAACACTTTATGTGAGTTGATTCGCTTGTTGTGACAGACTTTTAGACTCGTCGCATCCATAAAGCTAATCCCAGTACAAGTTCCAAAACAAGACCGAAGATAGGCGCAGAGCGGCACTAATGTTCCAGGTATCCACTCCACAAAGCGGTGATAACTGACCAATCTCGGGAAATAGCCCTGCCACTGAGTTTGGACTTTATCCAAGTAGTAGGTTTTGAAATTCCGGTAGCCAGACTGATGAAAACTGACCAAAATGGTCATGATTTCACTCAAGCGCAGGCTCCGTTCACGCTTTCGGACTTGTAAGTTGTGGCCCAGACATTGTTTCTGCCATTGCGGCTCAAAGATTTGACAGAAATCGTCGACGGAACAGAAGAGTTCTTCTAGACTAGGCATAAGGCAATCCAGATTTTTGGTTGGTTGGTACCTCCAGACTATCTGTTTTGCCCCCTTTTTTCTTCTCTCCTTAACCCGAACTCACGTTAACTAAATCTAACAAACTCATTCCATCAATGCATTCACAACCCGATCGAGTCCCACCGATCGCGATGCTTTAAATAACACCCGATCGCCCGGTTTGAGGATTTCCTTGAGTCGGGCGATCACTTGTTCGTGGGTTTGAAAAACTTCAGAGGGAACCGAGCGGGCATGGGTGGTCAAGGCTTCCGCTTCGGGAGGCTCGGCTAACACCAAAAGCTGATCAAATCGCAGTTCTTGGACCCGATCGCCCACTCGCTCATGAAATTCAATCGAATAATCCCCCAGTTCTTTCATCGTCCCTAGTACTGCAATCCGCCGTTTCCCGACCGTTTGAGATAGCAGCGTCAAAGCCGCCAACATGGATTCCAGGCCCGCGTTATAGGTTTCGTCGAGCAAAACAACATCCCCTGCAAGTTCATAGCGTTTTGCTCGTCCGCCGGGAAGATCGACTTCAATTCCCGACAAAAACGGCTCCCAGCTAAGGCTCAAGGTTTGCAAAACAGCTAAGGCTCCAAGGTAATTAATGGCATTGTGATCCCCAGGAAGCGGCAAAGGAAAGCGCTGCTCTCCGATCGTCAAATTTTCCCCATTCACCGATCCCTGAAGATCGCCTTGGGTAAATCCATAGGATAAACATTTGCCCTGCCAAACCTGATGAGCCATCTCAACCAACAACGCATTGTCTGCATTAAAAATCGCCGTACTATCCTTCGGCATCTCAGCAAAAAGCTCACACTTCGCTTGGGCGATCGCCTCCCGAGAACCCAACAGTTCAATATGCGCCGTGCCAACGGTGCAAATGAGTCCGATCGTCGGTTCCGCAATCAGCGCTAGTTCCGCAATCTGGCCCGTTCCCCGCATCCCCATCTCAACCACGGCAAAATCATGGTCCGATCGCAGTTCCAGCAACGTTTTCGGCACCCCAATCTCATTATTAAAATTCGCCTGCGTTTTCAGCACATTACCGTAGCGGGACAGCAACGCCGCAATCAATTCCTTCGTCGTGGTTTTTCCCACAGAACCCGTAATCGCAATGACGGGAATCGCAAACTTCCGCCGCCACCAGCGCCCAATAGTCTGATATGCCTTCAAGGTATCCGCCACCACAATCACAGGTAAATCTCCAGAGTCAAACTCTGAATCTACGATCGCCGCCACAGCACCACGCTCGATCGCCGCCGCCACGTAGTCATGGCCATCGAAGTTCTCCCCCCGCAACGCTACAAAAAGCTGCCCCGGTCCCACCGATCGGCTATCTGTCGTGATGCCCTGGGCAATAGCACCCACTGAAATTTGTTGTGCTAGACCTTCGAGTTCGGTGGCGAGATCAGTTAGGGACGCTTGGAAGAAAGACAGCATAGAAGTTCAACTGTAGAAATTCAAAATTGGCAGATGCCCCTTATTGAAAGCTTTCATGGAAACTTTGACAATGGTGCAAGCGGTAAATTATGATTATTGAGCTTGAGAAATTCAAGTGCCTATCCATGCGGATATGGCGGAATTGGTATACGCGCACGCTTGAGGTGCGTGTGTCTTTGACTTGCGAGTTCGAGTCTCGCTATCCGCATAAAGAAGGGGAAAGGTTCATTTCTGAATCTTTCCCCTTCTTTTTAAGTTTTTTCGCCTGTTTTTAGAGTGGCTTCTTGGCAACCAGATACTTGCTCATGAAGTACACGCTTTCCGTCACTTCGCCAAATCCAGCGCTCTGTAGCCGATCGACCAGATTATCTTGGGTGTAGTTCCGATAAAACGGCTCGTGGAACGTCTCAGAGAATCCATCCATGACATCCCCTAAGTCCGGCGAGTCACTCAACTGCACCGAATCACAGATCACAAACGTTCCACCCGGTTTCACAACGCGGAAGGCTTCGTTGATCACCTGCTGACGAACAGGCGCGGGCAACTCATGGAATAAAAACACGCAGGTCAAAGCGTGGAAATGATTGTCCAAGTACGGCAACGCTTCGCCTGCACCTTGGGCAAGCTGGGGCAGTTCACCGGGAAGCTGGGAAAGCAGTTGATTCGCTTTGCGCAAATAGGCTTCCGAAAGGTCAATACCGTGGAGCTTTACCTTAGGCAACATACCCCGAATCATCCGCAGCGTCCGCCCAGTACCAGAGGCAATATCCAAAATGCGAATGTTCTGCGGAATCTCACCCTCAAAAGCCGTCAGTCCAGCCTTGAGTGGTGCCAAAATCCGCCGACGCATCGCATCAGCCGCGCCATTAAATAGGATTTCTACTTGGATGTCATAGATCTGGGCACTCCGATCGCTCAGGTATCCATCAGTCTGGTGATGAAAATTCTGAGTGTAATAGTTGGGGAGTCCAGCGGTTTCGATGTCTGGGGCGAAGTCGCGAGAGACCTTCTGCTGGGCGCGGTTCCAGATTTGAGGAATATCTAGGCAAAGCGCGGGGTAGTACTTGGCAAAATCATCCCAAGAATCATCAAACAGCAAAGCCTTAGGATAAACGCCATCCTCCGCATCCTGCCAATCCTGCTGGAGCAAAGCCTCATAGCGCCCCTTTACCTTTTGGATGATTTCAGGCGAAATGCTGCTGCCGTAGCTTTCCGGTGGTGCAGCAACAAGTCCCGTCACAGAAACCGCCTTCAGCGCACGGGTGGAGAAGTTTTTGTGGGCTAGGCCGAATGCAGCTTTTCCTTGCTGAAGGGTTTGGTAGGCGAGCTTAGTGACAGCATCTGGAATCAAAGTTTCAGCCATGGGAGAAAAAGCCTCTTGATCGCTAGACATTAATTTATTATTATACATTGTAATAAATCTTGATGATTCTCGATAGGGGATAACCGAGTAGTTTTGTGGATGTGAGCCGATCGGACTCTTCCAACCCCACCAACGAAGCCAAACCCGTTAGACTAGAGAAATATTATTATTTCGAGTTTTCTGTCATGAAATCTGTCGCGAAAAAAGTTGTTGTTGGACTCTCGGGCGGGGTCGATAGCTCTACGACGGCGGCCATTTTGCAGGATCAGGGCTACGCCGTAGAAGGCTTGACGCTGTGGTTAATGAAGGGAAAGGGGCAATGCTGCTCAGAAGGCATGGTGGATGCAGCGCAGCTTTGTGAACAGATGGGCGTGCCGCATCATGTAGTGGATAGTCGAGTGTCCTTTGAGAAGTACATCATTAACTATTTGGTGGATGGCTATCGCGAAGGCATTACGCCATTGCCTTGCTCAAACTGCAACAAGGCCGTGAAGTTTCGTCCGATGATTGATTATGCGCAGCAAGAACTAGGCATTGATCTGATCGCGACGGGTCACTATGCGCGGGTTCGGTACGATGAATCGATCGATCGGTGGCTGCTACTCAGAGCCTTCGATCGCAACAAAGACCAAACCTATTTTCTTTACGATTTGAGTCAGGACGATCTAGCCCATGTGATCTTCCCTTTGGGTGAAACGCAAAAAACAGAAACTCGCAAGATCGCAGCGCAGTTTGATTTGCAAACAGCAGACAAGCCCGAAAGCATGGACTTGTGCCTAGTCGAAGCCAATGGTTCCATGCAGGCATTTTTGGATAAGTACATCACCGGGACAGACGGCGAGATTATGCTGCGATCGGGCGAAGTCTTGGGTCAGCATACTGGCATTCATCACTACACCATTGGCCAACGCAAAGGCTTGGGAATTGCTTACAGTGAACCGCTCTATGTGATTGCATTGGACGCGGTGATGAATCGTGTGATTGTTGGCGTTAAGGACGAAGCCTTTGAAACTGAATGTTCTGTGTCGCGGGTGAACTGGGTCTCGATCGCTCCCATTACCTCTCCTATCAAAGCCGAAGTGCAAATCCGCTACCGATCGTTGCCATCCCCTGCGACTATTATCCCGGTGAGCGAGGATGCAGTGAAGATTGTTTTTGATGAGCCGCAGTTGAGCATTACACCGGGTCAGGCGGCGGTTTGGTATGACGGGGAGGTGCTGCTAGGTGGGGGAATTATCGATCGGTTAGCGTCGTCCACTGTCCTATGATTGAAAGATGCAAAATCTAACCATAACCCGACCCGACGACTGGCACCTTCATTTACGTGATGATGAAGCCCTAAAAGCAGTCCTCCCCCATACGGTGCGCCAGTTTGCCCGTGCGATCGTCATGCCAAACCTAAAGCCCCCGGTTCGATCAGTAGCCGATGCCGCAGCCTACCGCGATCGGATCATCGCAGCGATTCCGTCGGGGCATCAGTTCGAGCCACTGATGACCCTCTACCTCACGGACAATACCAGCCCCGAAGAAATTATCGCAGCCAAAGCATCCCAGTTTGTTAAAGCAGTGAAGTACTATCCCGCAGGTGCCACCACTAATTCAGACTTCGGCGTGACGGACCTGAGCCGATGCGATCGGGTTTTTGAAGCCATGCAGGAGGTGGGCATGCCGCTGCTATTGCATGGAGAAGTGACGGACCGAGAAATTGACATATTCGATCGGGAGAAAATATTTATTGAGAAATACTTGATTCCACTGGTCTCAAAATTTCCTAAACTGCGCGTGGTCTTTGAGCACATCACAACTTCGGATGCAGTGGAATTTATTTTATCCACTCACAATTCTGCTGGTAATATTGCCGCAACGATTACGCCACAGCACCTGTTATTTAGCCGAAACATTCTATTCAAAGGTGGCATTCGTCCCCATGTTTATTGCCTCCCTATTTTGAAACGCGAGGAGCATCGCTTGGCCCTTTTGCGGGCGGCAACATCTGGCAATCCCAAGTTTTTTCTGGGCACCGACAGTGCGCCTCATTCTCAAGACAGCAAAGAAAGCTCCTGTGGCTGCGCAGGTTGCTATTCGGCGCTACACGCCATGGAACTCTATGCAGAAGCCTTTGAGAGTGTGGATGCCCTGGATAAGCTCGAAGCATTCGCTAGTTTCTATGGCCCAGATTTTTATCAACTCCCGCGTAATACTGAACAAATCACGTTGACCCAGACAACTTGGCGTATTCCCGATGAGTTGCCATTTCCTGAGTCCGTACTCATCCCGCTACGAGCAGGTGAGGAGATAACATGGCAGCTAACACCGTTGGAGTCAATTCAGCCTCTCAACACATGAGGATTTTGGCCATTAGTAGTAGGATACTGGCAGGCAAGTTTTAACAGCTCCCAAGTTTTAACAGTTACAAGGGTAGGGATGCATCGGGTATTCAGAAATAATTGAGAGGTTCTATCATGCAGTTCCCGAAACAAGGTCTTCCATCTCGGCTCGTTTCCAACGGTGTGCTCAGTCTGGTAACGATCGCACCTCTGCTCTTGGTTTGTAACGCAGCCCAAGCGAATGGCTTCTACTACCAGAATCATCGCTATCCAGAGTTTTACCGCCAGCATCGGCGATCGTCCCCCAGCATCATTTTCCAGGTTCCCCTACGGCAGCAGACTACCGAATCTCGAACCACCACAATTTTTCAAAACGGCCAAGTGATTCGTATTTACGAGGATCAGAATAGCTCTGGTAACACCTACAGCAACTACGGTGGCAGCTACGGTTTAAATCAGGGTTTCCAACGGCCATCTGTTGAATTTTCGATCGGCAACCCAGGAGAATTTCGCCGAATCGATCGATTTCCCATAAATCCCTGGCATCAACCCGGCTGGAATCGTCCGATCGATCGGTCTTCGTTTCGTCACGGTTTTCCTAACAAATCTTACCGTCGCTGGTAGCCGAATTTAGAACCTACAGAACAAGCCCCAAAGAATCAAGAAAATTCTTCGGGGCTTGCTTTCTAAAAATGGGTCGCCTGAGATTCGAACTCAGGACCAGTCGGTTAAAAGCCGAATGCTCTACCACTGAGCTAGCGACCCGTATCAATTTCGTCGCTCGGAAGCAACTTAATTAACATACACAATCGGAAGGACTCTTGGCAAGCTATTTGCACAGCATTTTTAAAACCTCTTCTACATCGCCCCTAGAATTTTTTCTCTGAGAACTTGGAGCAGCTTTTCCAAGTCTGGATAGTATTTCCATTCGTAGGCAATATCTCGCATCAAGTAAGTTATGGCCAGATTTTCTTCTACGGTCAAGAAGTCCGACGGATTGACCCCATCAATATGACGGCTCAAGACCCCAAAGCCCGATCGTTGGCGGCGCAGTTCTCGTTTAGGGGCATTTTGCTTAAGCCACTGGTCCAAAGATTTCGACTGCGCCATGCTGCTTTGGAGACGATCGACCATGCCAGGTGGAATCGGTTGCTTCACACTCAGAATCCAGGCTTTTTGCAGTTGAGCTTGACGTTGGTTGGGATCGAGCCATGCGGTTAGGGTGGCGATCGTACTCGGCGAGACATAGGGTTTTGTCGCTAGAACCGTCAAGTCAACGGGCTGGTTATTACGCAGTGCCAGAACCGCATTCATCGCATGAAACTGACTCGCCGTTGCATCCGTCTGCGCTCCGTCAAAGTTCCCCGTCCACCACCGCAAGGTGCTACGACAGCCTTGTAAATGGGTCACAAGCGCGGGATTAGCAGCTTGATTGATCAGTTCGGTATAGATAGATTCGGTGCGTTTGACGACCTGCTGGAAGAGATCTCGACGTTGCTGAGTTTGCCACCAAGGGTTGGTTAAAGCGATCGGATCGCGCACCACTTCTAACGCTAATGCCTCGATCGCAATGTCCATCCGGTTTTGAAACAGCAAGCTCATCCCAAGGCCGTAGAAAACCCCACGCTTTGCAGGAACCAGTTGAGCCGCTTTTCGGAAAGCCTCGCTGGCCACTTTGGGATTGGTATTCAGTTGCAGCCACCCCAAACTGGAATAGACAAATTCCTGATGGGGCGCGCTGTCACGAGCAATATTCAACCAGCGAACAGACTGTTCGAGAAAATCAGGCCGATTTGACTTGATTCCTAAATCACCCAACACCCAACCTAACTGCTGAGGGTAGTAAGCCTCCCAAGGTGCTAACTTGTGAGCTTCTTCTAGATTTTGTGTGAATTGGACGATCGCCGCCTGCTTTTGCTCCGGCGAAACATCAGAATTTTCGATGCCTGCCAGAGTTTGAAAGCCTTGACTAGAGAGCATCCAAGCGCGATGTACCGGAACCAGCCACAGCACTGCTGCGATCGTTACGCCTGCGATCGTCCCAACAATGAACTGAGCAAGCTTTCCAGAAACCGGATTGGGTTCAACACTTGTATCCTGAGGATCGCTTAAATCAGATAAATCAGACGAGATCGCCGCAGTAAAAATCACCAGCGTCCCGGTAATACAAAGATTATCGAGTTGATAATCACTCAAACTTTGAATGCCATAGGCCAAAATCGCCGCAAATAAACTGTGGGTCATCACACTTAGACGATGACGTGATCGCCACCACAGCCTAACAAGCAGACCGATCGTCCCCACCAAAAGACCCAACCCCAACAGCCCCAACTCCCCAACCAACTGCGCGGGCGTGCTGTGTAGTTGAAAGGCCATTTCCGCTTCTCGCCCACCCCAATAAGGCCGAAACTTCTGGAACAACTGCGGCACGCTACCCAAACCCATTCCATAGAGCGGCGATTGAATCCCCATA
>JANMIS010000038.1:0-1763 GCA_031375925.1 Synechococcales cyanobacterium OTE_70_concoct_197_sub | reverse complement strand
GCTGGTCCTCTACGCATGGCTGCGTCTCGAGGCCGGGCTCGCTCCGAACGTCGCGTTCGAGGAGGCGGTACGGCGCGCGACGGGCGTGCGGCGCGGCGCCGACGTTCGAGACCTGCTTCCCGCCACGCCCGTGGCCTGACGACGAGGAGAACGACATGAACGAGTTCAGCACCATCGCGACGTGGCTTCAGGCGACCGGCCCTTACGGGCTTGTGGCGGTTCTCGGCTACTTCAACAAAAAACACATCGCCAGTTGGATCCGGTGGCGTTAAGACCCCATCAATCCGGAAGGAAGCTTCTTTGATTTCTACAGATTCAAAGCTGTATCCGTGGGTGCTGGCGGGTGGCAGCGGCAGCAGATCAAAGAGTAACTGGGGCGATCGTTGAAAAATCTGGTAAAAAATGGTGTCACGTTTCATCGTACTTCGTCGTAATCCGTCAGGTTTAATCCCGCAAATCTTAACTCTCAACCTTTAAAAAACCACAACTTCTAACGACATCACAACCTACACTTGTTCTAACTGTGTGATGAGGCTCAGCATGATTGCATCGACCCGTGAATTATTGGAAACAGCTAGGCGAAATGCCTATGCGATCGGGGCCTTCAATGTCTACAACCTAGAAGGCGTCAAAGCCGTCATCACCGCCGCCGAAACCCATCGCAGCCCTGCCATGCTGCAACTCCATCCCAGCGCTTTGAAATACGGCCAGTCTATGCTGGTAGCCATGTGTTTAGAAGCGGCTCGATCGGCCCAAGTGCCCATTTCGGTTCACCTCGATCACAGCACTTCTGAACCAGATATTCAACAGGTTTTGACCGCAGGCGTCGCCTCTATTATGGCTGACGGATCCCCCATGGACTACGCAGAAAATCTAGAATTCACGCGAAAAATGACTCAGCTTTCTCACAAATACAATGCCATTGTTGAAGCTGAAATCGGTCGGATTAGCGGCACAGAGGATGGCTTAACCATTGCCGAAAAAGAAGCCAAAATGACCGACCCGGACCAAGCCGTTGAGTTTGTTAAAGCGACCAATGTTGATGCCTTAGCCGTGACGATCGGTAATGTTCATGGTGAATACAAAAGCCAGCCCAAATTGGATTTCGATCGCTTAGCGAAGATTCGTCGCTTGATTGATGTTCCCTTGGTGTTGCATGGAGCATCAGGACTACCGGACTGGATGATTGAACGCAGCATTCAATTGGGCGTTTGTAAATTCAATGTCAACACTGAAGTGCGTCAAGCCTATATGCAATCACTCGAAGATGAACTCTGCGGAACAGGACCTCAGGATTTGCTCGATATTACTGCCAAATCGATCGTCGCTATGGAAGCCGTTATTGCAGACAAGCTCCAACTTTTTGGTTCAGCGAACAAAGCACATCTCCACGAAACGCCCTATGCCATGAGTTTGGTTTATTAAATTTAGGATTTTAGTTGCGGTATTCGCTGCCGCAGTCGCCGATCGTACTAAACAAATCATTCGATCGGCTCCAAATGCCCTGAAGTTTGCCATAGTCCTCTGCGTCCAATGTAAAATCAAACGTCCGTGAATTGCTGACGACATGTTGCGATCGGCCTAGATGGGTGCCAACAATTACACCTGCCACTTGAGGCTGATCCAAGACATAGCGCAATGCTACATTGGGCAGCGTCACACCATGCTTACGAGCGATGCTTTGAAGCACTAATAGTAATTCTTGAAACAGTCGCCAACCACTCCAGTCATTAATACTTTGTTGAGCATTTAGTAGAGATTGA
>JANMIS010001078.1:0-7665 GCA_031375925.1 Synechococcales cyanobacterium OTE_70_concoct_197_sub | reverse complement strand
ACAATCTGCGATCGTCTGACTTCGATCGTCCAATTCCGTATAGGCATTAGAAAATCAGCCTAAATTGACCAATCTTCAAATTTCAACCCTGGAACCCGTTCAAAATCTCGCCGATTTCGAGTAATCAAAACACCATCTACGGATAGCGTAATTGCCGCAATCCGCAAATCATGGCTACCTACCCGAATCTTCTGTTGCAGTAATTCACGATAACGATCGCAAGCGATATCTGAAAAAGGCAGTATCGAAAAACTTTTGAGATCGTCCAGAGTCGTCTGCAACGTCCTGTAGGCCACCGCCAATCGATCAATCCTTTCCATTCCTGAGAGACCATTAATCGTCGCGAGTCGCCCTTTTACCTTCTCTTCTGCTGTCACGATTGTAATGGCCACTGAACTCGCCATTATGGGCTGTAACCGCCGCTGAATAGGGAGATTGCCCCGTTCCAGCAAAGATAAATGATCAGTATCAAAAATCCACAACGTCATACAGTAGACTCTAAATCTATACCCACATTTGCTTCTCTGCGAGCCTCTGCGATCGAGGCTTGATAGTCATCCCAATTGGGGTCATCAGCATACTTTCCTGCGATCGCAACCCAAGGGTTTTCGACCTGCATCACAGGCAGATCCAAATAGGCTATTTCCCCATCTGCCAATTCTGCTCTAACGTGTTGGTCTAAGTTTCGTAGAGCCTCTTCACGACTATTTCCCTCAACAGAAAACCCAGCCCAATTAAGCAATTTTGCAATCCATACTCGTTCAGACTGTTGTGTCACAAGTACTGGGGAAGCATGACTTCCACTCGGAAATGGCATAGTTGTCATACCAAAATAACCAATTTGCTCATGGGATACTTGCATTATAAACCGATCGCAGCCAACCTCCCGAGCCGAAAATCGCCCAGCCTACAGTTCTTACTCACGGAAGGACGATCGCAGCTAAGAACCTGCAACAAGACCCTAGGTTCATCAAATGTATCCACATCCGATAACCATGAGTAAATTGTCTGATAAGGTACGTCTGAAAGTCCCTCTGCTAATCAATGAGTTTCTTTTACGTAGAGCGACTGCGTTCCATACGGCGCAAGCGTCCCTGAATATCTTGAACGATCGCACTCAACTCTTCCATATCCGTCTCGATAACATGAGGCTTAACCAACTTCAAAAGAGCCTCTAGCTTTAACTGATAATTGAATGCCAATTGTAAAATATCAGTCTCATAAATCGCAGCCCGATCGAAATGACCTTGACGATAGAGTGAAGGCAGCGCATAAAGTTTCAAAATAGCCAGACCTTCAGGTGTTGCCGTCAATACTGAATGCTCTCCCCACTCAATCATTTGAACATAATCTTTCTGGATTTTCTTAAACAACTTATTTCGATTTAAAAGCAAATCGACTCGAACACCTTCGTAACTCGCTTGTGCAAAGTCCTTATTCTCACTATCAATCAGTAACCCGATCGCAACCCCATCCGCCCGGTCGATGATCAAATCAACATCCTGAGTATTTCGCCCCTGGATATAGCTCAACATTGCCACCCCACCGACCAAAACATAGGGGATTTTACGATCGTTCAAACTCTGAAATAACCGATCGATCGTCTCTAAAATCTGATTAACATCTGGTGTACTCATCAATCTCGTCCAGTTTTTAGGGTCAAACAGCAATCCGTCTCGGATAATGGATGCGATCGATGGCGGAGACTGAATCATAGGGGTAACTGAGAAATTATCGCTACCTTAATCATACTCCCAACCCCAACTCATCCCCCCGCATCACCGAATGCTTCGCCCAAGCCCGATCGGTCTCCGGGAAATCCTCCCGAAAATGACCACCCCGGCTCTCAGTTCGAAACAACGCACTGCGTAAAATCGATCGCCCCACCTCCAACAAATTCCACAACTCACCCCACGATCGCACCCACACCTCATCCTCCGATCGCACCTGTAAGCGCCCGCCCGCAATCAATATCCTCGACATCGGCAAACTTAAAAACTTCGATCGCCACACTTCCATCGACTCCATCCCAATCTCCAAACTCGCAGCCATTCTTGTAATTCCCGCACAACTCCACATCAAACTCGGCAACAACTCCCTCAAC
Source organism: Synechococcales cyanobacterium OTE_70_concoct_197_sub (assembly GCA_031375925.1). Lineage (GTDB taxonomy): Bacteria > Cyanobacteriota > Cyanobacteriia > Leptolyngbyales > Leptolyngbyaceae > JAAFJU01. The sequence goes on along the minus strand of JANMIS010001078.1, from coordinate 5,561 downwards.
TCCAGAATCACCGCCTGATCCGCCGCACTGACGACTAACAATCCCACCAAATCAGAACTCGGTTCTACCGCCTTATCCAACAACTCAATCTCCCGCAACTGCGCCCCAAAAACCACACATTCTAAAAGTGAATTACTCGCCAAACGGTTCGCCCCATGCACCCCCGTACTCGCCGTCTCACCCACCACATACAACCCCCGCAACGATGATCGGTTCATCACATCACAAGTCACCCCACCCATCCAATAATGCGCCGCCGGACCCACCGGAATCGGCTCCGAAAACACATCAATGCCCCAATCCCGACAGACCTGAATAATATTGGGAAAACGGTGCAAAACACGTTCTCGCGCAATCACCCGCAAATCCAACCACACACAAGACTCACCCGATCGCTGCAAATGCCGAAAAATCGATCGGCTCACCACATCACGCGGAGCCAATTCCCCCGACGGATGATCATCAAACACAAAACGCCTTCCCGCCGCATCCACCAAATGCGCCCCCTCACCCCTCACCGCCTCACTAATCAAAAACCTCGGCGCACCCGGCACCATCAAAGCCGTCGGATGAAACTGCACAAACTCCAAATCCCGAACCTCAGCCCCAGCCCGCATCGCGATCGCCACGCCATCCCCCGTACTCACCCTCGGATTCGTCGTCTGCGAAAAAACTTGCCCCCCACCCCCTGTCGCCAACACCACCGCCCGCGCCGCCACCTGCTGAATTTGGCCTTCATACAGCAACCGCACACCCTGACAAACTCCATCCGCCATCCATAGATCTAAAACAAATCCCGGCGACAAAATCTCAATATTCGATCGGTCCAGCACATGTTCCGTTAACGTCGTCACCACCGCCCGCCCTGTCGTATCCGCCGCATGAAGTACCCGCCTCCGTGAATGAGCGGCTTCTAGTGTCAGCGCAATCTGATTGTCTGAAGTCCGATCGAACGCCACCCCCAATTCAATCAAATGCTCAATGCAGCCCGGAGCTGTCTCTACCAAAAATCTTACGGCAGATTCATCACAAAGCCCCACCCCCGCCAGCAACGTATCCTGCAAATGTAACTCCGTCGAATCCTCCGGATCCACCACCGCCGCAATTCCTCCCTGCGCCCAACCACTCGCCGATCGGGACAATTTATCCTTACTCACCAGCCCCACCCGCAGATGACTCGGCAGACAGAGCGCACTGTAGAGACCCGCCGCCCCCGCCCCCACCACAATCACGTCAAACCCTGCGTCAAAGCCCGTCGTCATTACATTCACCCCAAAACAAAATTAAACCTAAAAACAAAACACTCCCCGTCACTCACAAACGAGCGTTCCGGAGAGTGCCTGCAAACTAGAAATCAGACTGAACAGACTTTCTAACGGTAAGCGCCATTATTAATCCGATCTTCGCCTGCGGTCAGTGCTTCTTCGACATCCGTGACCGTAAACTTATCTAAATTCAGTTCTAGAGTGGCTCGCTGCGCTTCCGTAAGACCCGGAATATTCAACACATCTCCCACTTCTTTATAGGGAGAGTTTTTAACAATCAACCCAGCCAGTGTTGGATACATCCCCTGCAACACCCGGAAATAACGAAGATTTGTGTTGTTTAAATCTAGCTTCTGACCATAGGAGGTAGACATCTTATCTGCCACCTTGTTGCGCATTGCTTCCTTCTCCACATCCACCGCCATCAGCACCGGGTGAGACAGGGACAATCCTGCTGTAGCAGCCACCGCAGGTCGGGCAAAGGTTAATAGTCCTGTGCAAAGCATGACAATGCTTAAGACAGACATCCAACGAAATAGACGTTTCATAAAATCAAGGCTCCCTACTCAATAGACTTAAAACACAGCAATACTTGTCAAGTCTATCATCGCGCTGGACGGCGATCGTTGCAAGAGGAAGCTAAGCATTGGAAAGACTAAGCTTGAATGAAGCTAAGCAGCCTCTGAGTTCTCAATATCAAGAATCTGATTAAGATCTGGGAATTCGCAGGTATAGGTTTGGGTTGGATCTTCATAGCCCTTGAGTTCCACCATGCTCGATCGAAAAGGATTCCTGGATTTCTCCAGCCGCAACGATCGATAAGTCAATTCCCCCAAAGCCACATCACAGCCCAACTGCTTCGTTGCAGACTCCAGCCGGAAAGCCGCATTCACCGTATCGCCTAGAGCTGTATAGTCAGGGCGATCGCCACTCCCCGTGTTGCCCACCATCGCAAAGCCCGTATTCACCCCCGCGCCAATTCTCAAGGGAAACGGGACCGGAAACTGGTCTGAGAGTTCCTGAGTCATCTCATGAATTTCTTTGACCGCTTGGAAGACCGTGCGCATTTCCTCTGGACCCACGACATCGCTCCCATGAATCCAGACGGCCATGATCGCATCGCCAATGTATTTATCCACCCAGCTTCCATGCTTACGAATAATCTCGCCCGATCGCCTGAACCAACTGCCGATCATTTCTGAGAGAACCTGCTCATCGAGTTGCCGCGTCAGGACCGTAAAATCTCGAATATCAATCACCAACACCGAAATCAAGCAGCGAATGTGAAGGGCAGCCGTCGCGGTGAAATCCCGCAGTTCCACGTCTGATGAAGGGATATAAATCTGTCGGGGGGGCGCATGAAAATCCAGTTCTGTCTGCCCAAAGGTTAAACGATCGCCACTTCGCAATGTCACCGGAACACTCACTCTTCGACCATTCACGAAGGAGCCATTTCGGCTACCCAAGTCGATCAAATACACCTCACCCGTCTCCATACTTTGGAGCATGGCGTGGTTGCGAGAAATCCATCGATCGTCCAACACAAAATCATTTTCTTCACCACGGCCTACAGTCCAACAAGTCCCTCCCGTCAACGGCAACGGCTGACTGTCAGAAATTCCTGGACGCAAAACAAGATGAGGGCACAAAAACTGAGGCTGTAGCGTAGTCACAACAAATCAAACTAGGAAGGTTTTCAAAAAATAATCAACAGCGATGTCTATAGATCGATCTCATTGATTGCAAAGCCTTGAAAAGACTTCTCATTTCCTATCCTAACTCACCATTACCGAGAAGCAACCAATGCCGCTGCCCAAAACAATCCATCTACGACCAACGTGCTAAAAATTGCACCGCCACAAGCCCAAGCTTCTAACGATCGTCGCCGCACGCACCAAATTCCTATACCTACCAGCAGAGAGAGCAACAAGGCCGCCGAAGAGTAGCCCAAGCTGGTATTCATCAGCCCTAAAGCCCGCGAAAACTCGGCTTCAGCCACAGAGGGATCAACCATAACCCTTCGCCAAGCGCCAGTTAGGTCTAACAGATAAAAGTAGACATCAGTAACAGTCGTCCCAAACAACGAACCCAAATAAAACCAAACTCCAATGCGGCACCACCCGCTCTTGAGGCCCCATAGCGCCAAGGGCAATGCGATGGCCTCCACCGGCAAATGCCACAGTGGTTCGGCCCGCAGCCATCCCCAGTAAAGCGATCCAGCCAGCCAACTCCAGGAAAACCCGACCAGCAACTCACCCCAAACCCGAGTCTTCGATCGCTGCGACAAGTACAAACTCAGCCAAACCCATACAACAGTCCCAACCAGAGACACAACGGGCAACGATCGAACCAATGGCGCTTGAAAAAACACAGGTACCGACACCAAAAACGCGGCTCCCAGCAGCACTGACCATCGCACCGAGATGCCATCGCCCAACACAAAACTCCAAGCATCCCGCTTCCGATCGATCGCATCTCTCAATGGTTCAACGGAAAAATCCTTGGCCTTATCTCTGGCCAGTTCCTTAACGGATGTTAATGATAATGGGGATTCAGAAGAAGTAATCAAAGGACATCTCTTGATGAAGTTCTGATAACGTTAATCTCAGATAAGTAACGTTACTTAACAATAGCATAGCAACTCGTCGTTTGACCTGCATCGCCCCGACCAAAACCTATCATCAAAATAGACTTGAAAATAGACCTTGCTTCGTACGCGAACTCCCCGGATCTCTGTCACAATACGCAGGATACAGCAGGTATAAAATTCTAACCGTGTGAGATTTGCATGTCCCCCCTTATATTGGCCACTGAACCTAATCTTCTCTTTCAAGCCTTTCAGGGCCTCATCATGGGCCTTGTTCAGGGAATTACGGAGTTTCTCCCCATTAGCAGTACCGCTCACCTGATTATTTTCCGTGACTTGCTGGGCTGGGAGGGGAATGGTTGGACTAAGGCCAGTATTGATGCGATTCAGTTTGGCAGTGTGATTGCGGTATTAATCTACTTTTGGAAAGACTTGACGTACCTTGTGGGAGGCGCTTGGCAGGCGTTTCAGGAAAAAGATTGGCAGCGGGAAGAGTGGCGCATTGCGGTGGGGATTGCGATCGGGACCATTCCGGCATTAGCGGGTGGATTACTGCTAAAAATGCTAAAAATTCAGCTTGAAAGCCCCATGCTGATAGCCGTGATGTCGATCGTGATGGCGCTGCTGTTGGGACTCGCTGAGAAGATGGGCAGTCGTAAACGCAATTTTGAGCAGCTTCAAATCACAGACGGTGTTTTGGTGGGATTGGGGCAGATGATTGCGCTGTTGCCGGGGGCATCTCGATCGGGTTCGACCTTGACGACGGGGTTGCTCTTGGGACTCGATCGGGAAACGGCAGCGAGGTTTTCGTTTTTGTTGGGGTTTCCAACGTTAACGATCGCCACTTTGGCCCAAGCGAAAGATGTTCTGCAAGAACCCAATATGATTTTTCCGTCACTGATCGGCACGGTTTCAGCACTTGTTTTTTCGTTGCTGTCGATTAAATGGCTGTTGAATTTTTTGAAAAAGCAATCCGCCTGGATTTTTGTTTGGTATCGTCTGGCGTTTGGGGTCTTTTTGCTAGTTGCTATTTCTCAGAAACTATTTGGTTAGATTGCCAATTCGGGGTTTGAAATATTCCTCAGATCACGATCGCAGTTCGCAGTTCTTCTAATTTATTCCAAACTTGACCCTGCGCTAAAATCGACCGCGCCATCACAAATCCCTCTTCTAGACTCGAACTTACCTGTGACCGCCACAGATAAAATCCACTATTCCAAACCAATGGTTCTAATAGTTCCGATGCCTCACCCTTAAGGGCTAAGAGTGCCGCTGCGCTCCAATCTACCGTCTCCATTAGAGGCACTTCCCGATCGTTAAAGCCATAGTCACGGGGCACCAGACTCAGGCGTTCAAATTCGCCATTTTCTGATGCCCCAATTATGGCCGTCCGATCGCGGGCCAAATCACAGCTCCCCTCTAACCCCTTCACCGTCAAAAATGAAGTCGTCCCCCGCAATTCAAACGCACTTCTAAACATTCCTTCCGTTGGCGGATGAACATAACCACAAACGATGGTTTGATCTCCCGAATAAGGCGACCACATGAGTTCTAGAGTCGAGAGGGGCGGGCGTTTGCCGATTTGATCTCGGTAGGGCATTAGCGCTTGGGCTAAGGGGAAATGATCGGCGATGTAAACAAATCCCAGACCCACCGTTTCTAAAATTTCTCGTATTTGCATTAAGCCCAGTCCCGGCCAACGAACGCCC
>JANMIS010001075.1:0-3048 GCA_031375925.1 Synechococcales cyanobacterium OTE_70_concoct_197_sub | reverse complement strand
AGGGGTTAAACGGTTTTAAATAAACCTATCGCTTCGGTCCCCAATATAAACATAATCGCGATCGTAACCGCCACACAGGAAAAAGCACACAAAAACAAGAACGACTCAACTAGCCGTTCCTTAAATTGACGTGCCATTTGCTTTTGGGGTGGAGCGGCGATCGTCTCAGCGAGAGAAGGACGCAAATGATTCATAACAGTTGGGATATAACAATTGAGCCATAGTAGTAAGACAACCCATCAAATCCTCTAATTCCCATCTAAATCAGGGAATTAGAGGATTGATTTAAACCGATTTAGTCAGCCAAGAGCCTAGTCAGCCAAAGACATCGTTGCCAAAGTTTCGACTTTCAAACCGATCGCCTCTTTGCCACCAAAGCGCGTACCTGTTTTAGCACCAGAAATCTGGGATTTTGCGAAGCTGTAAACGGTGTTAGTCAAAGGAAGGTAGCCGACTTTGTCCGCAATCCCGGTTGCACCGTTGATGTACGACTCAACGAATGCTTTGACATCCGGATTGTTCTTCATCCTCTCAGCGTTCACATAGATGAACAACGGGCGAGACAAAGGCTGATATCGGCCACTCTTAACATTTTGCAAATCAGGGCGAACACCATTGATCGACAATGCTTTCAAACGATTTTGGTTCTTTTGGAAGTAAGCAAAGCCAAAATAACCCAGTGCATTCTTGTCGCGAGACACGCCTTGTACAAGCACGTTATCGTCTTCACTGGCAGTGTAGTCACGACGGCTTACTTTTGCTTTTCCGTTAATAGCTTCGGTGAAGTAATCAAACGTTCCCGAATCAGCGCCCGGTCCAAACAATTTCAAGGGTGCATCTGGGAAGCTGCTGTTTGCTTCTTTCCAGTTCTTAAGCGTGCTGCCGTCATTCCAGATGGCCTTGAGTTCGCCAGTGGTGATGTTATTGATTGGGTTATCTTTGTGAACTACAACGGTCAAAGCATCCATGGCGATCGGGATTTCAATGAACTTAACCCCTTTTTCGCGGCAGGTTTTCAATTCCTTTTCCAAAATTGGACGCGAAGCATTAGAAATATCTGTTTCGCCATTACAGAACTTCTTAAATCCGCCACCTGTACCGGAAACAGCTACCGTGACGCGCTTTCCAGAGCTTTTCTGGAAATCAGAAGCAGCACGCTCAGTGAGGGGATAAACAGTACTGGAGCCGTCGGCTTTGATTTGAGCTTGCGCAGCAGATGCAAAACCTGCAACAAAAGCGATCGCAGCAATCGAGCTGATCATCAATGAGGAACGATTCAGAATGTTAAAAGTCATGGTACTGTATGCCACTTAGATTGGAAGGATTAGGGAAAATGAGAATTCGATGCAAGGAAAATGACTACAATAAATACAACTGTACAAATCGACGGAATCGTACAAAATAGATGCGCAAGCAATAACATATTCCTTTTTAGGATGTTATTGCAGTTGACATAAGTTTACAGCTGCAAGATTAAGCCTTCGTTATCTAAAAATCTAGGTCTCGTAAAAACAAATACGAAATATTGTCTAAATTATTAAGAGATTGTTAAAGAACGACTTGGAGACGATCGTGCTTCTCATTCCATACAAGAGGCTGTGTATGTATTGCTGTTTTACCCATATCCACCCACAATTGAAATCAAGGACTAAACCAACAGAACCCTGTCAGGCGTTCAGACATCACCTGTATTACAAACTGTTCTGCCGAAAGTCCCGCTGGAGTTGCCCATTGCTCGACTTCTTCTTGGAATTCGCAAGGAAAATTCATACTGTTACCACGAGCTAAATTGATCTAATTCGCTCACTCCACTGTATCAGACTGATTTTCAGACGATCGATCGGGTATCTAAGATCTTCACGATGACTAATAACCTTGCGATCGTCCCTAGAGCAATCGTTAATGTAGGGACGATCGGTTTTAGGCGGCTGATGCGGTGTTGAGTTCCTGTTGAAGAAGCTGGACTTCCTCAATAGACAATTTAGTGCCACGGGCAACGACTTCGATGGATAACCCATCACGAAGGAAATTAAGTGCAATTTCTCGTTGCTTTTTAGCAGCACCTTCAGCAACGATCGATCGATAAACAGATGATTCTTCCATGATGTCTCTCCGAAGGATTTGATAAACTACGCTATCGTCTAATTTTAACCCAGCAAGTATCGCTGAAGCCGCAGATATACTAACTTGGGCTGTTGGATCTGGAATTTGGTCGATCGCGATGGCAACTTGACGCAGCATTGCTGCTGAATCTGGAGTATCACTCAAGGTTGCAAAGGGCAGCAGGCCGGGATATTGAAGGAACAGGCTAGCGGGTTGTTCCCAGAGGCGAATTACATCAAATTCGTGGCGGGTGCGTTCCAGGGTGAAGTTGGTTTGGTACACGAGGTCTGAAGTGGTGGGCTTGAGATAAATGACGACTTGTTTCATGGACTTGTCGGGGTAGCGCCGATGGCCTCGACATCGATAATCCAACATTCGGAACGGGATTGTCTTCTGTGCTTCGGTCTGAAACTCGATGTGGAGGATTGAATCCTCGGATTGCAGCAGGATCAGAGCATCGGCACGAATGGGGTCGAGAGACAGTTCGGAGGGTTCGATTTCAGTCAGCTCAATTGCTTCTCCCATTAGCCAACTGGCAAAGTCAACGGAGAAGTTTTCGGCAAGAAATCGACAGGTGTTATCGTACATGGCGTCGTTGTTGAGGTTGGAGGAAGGACGATCGCGATCGTTCTAGATGAGAACAATTGTACAACTTCGCAAAGTATCAATAATGCGATCGGCCCTAGAGCGACCGCTAATGTAGGGACGATCGGATGAAATGAACGATCGGGTTTGAGAGTGGTCTATTTATTGAAATTAAGAGACTTTCTCCAAAACCACCTCTAATACGCTCATAACTTTGATTAGGTCAGTCCGTAATAATTTCAATTCAAAGTCGATCGAATCCAACCGTTGAAACATAGAAGATTTTTCAGTCATAATCGGAGGAACTGTGGTTCTTTCATTAAGCTTATCCGTGAGCGCCGCCCAGCTACTAGCCTTTAG
>JANMIS010001066.1:0-8346 GCA_031375925.1 Synechococcales cyanobacterium OTE_70_concoct_197_sub | reverse complement strand
CCCCCTGCGGATACAGATCCTCGGGCTGGAGGTTGCGGATATTGGTGCGTTCACGAACGATGACCCGATCGTCGCTCTGTAGCTTCCAAGCCACCTGACCGTACCCCACATCTACGCCATAGACCTTCTGCGCCCCCGACTGCAACAAACAGTCCGTAAAGCCCCCTGTGGAGATGCCACCATCGAGGCAAATGCGACCGGTTACATCAATCCCAAAGGCTACCAGCGCCTTCTCCAGCTTGTCTCCGCCCCGAGACACAAACCTCGGCCTCGTCTTCACGTCAATCGCCGCCGCCGCATCTACCAACGTCCCCACTTTGTCAATCACCTGATGGTTAACTTGAACCTCTCCCGCTTGAATGAGACGCTGGGCCTGCTGGCGAGACTCACAAAGGGCACGATCGACCAATAGAATATCAAGGCGCTGTTTGGTCATAGGACGAAGATAAGACCACTGTAAAGAAACTACAAGATGCAATTAGCTGTAATTATTAGATTTAATTATAGGTGCCTCGCTTGTCAAAACACTCAGAAACCGCAGGATACTGGTCGGGAGAGAGGACATATGGTAACTATTTAAGAGACTTTGTAAAAATCTGGTACAGAAAATTTAGGCATGACTGGTTTACAATCCTTTTCCTAGCTCTAGCAAAGCACCCCCAGATCTTCTAGCGCCTCTCCTAACCCCCATGATCCCGGAAACCCCTCCCACTTCCCCTAAAAAGAGTTTTTGGAAAAAGGCCGCGCTGCCGATCGGTGTCTTGGCAATCGCAGGCATGGGTGGAACCCTGTGGGCCAGGAAGTTTGTCTACGAAGACATTGTGCCGATCGTCCAGGATTCGCTCCAAAAAGAACTTAACCGCCCCGTCAAAATCGGTAAAATTGAGCAGTTTGGGCTGAGCAGTTTACGCATTGGCAAGTCGGAGATCCCCGCAACGCCCCAAGATAGCGATCATGCAGAGATTGATGCGATCGACGTGAGATTTGACCTATGGGAGGCAATTCAGCGCCGCAAGCTCAAGATAAAAGTTGATTTGGTGAACCCAACGGCTTTCATAGAAGAAGACAAACCGGGTGTGTGGATTGCGACTGAACTCGCGGCCAAAAAAGATGATGACTACGCCGGAGATGTAGAAGTCTCTGAAATCAAGCTCTCTAACGCTACGTTGGAACTTTTACCGATCGCAAAAACGCCCGTCGGGAAAGAAAAGCAGCAGCCAAAGCGTAGCGTGAAACTCCAAAAAGTTAATACCACGATCGAAGTCTTCGATCGGGGCAAAAACCTTAAAATCAGCAGTGCAGGCGAATCAGCGGCCCAAGGAAATTTTGATATCAAAGCTGAAGTTTGGAACCGCACAGGCGATGCGACTGCGACAAAATCTGTTGAAGATGTAGCCAAATCGACTAGCGATAAACTGGTTGATTCAAAATCCGTCGATTCCAAACCTGCCGCCGAAACCTTGAGCCTCGATATCAACGGCGAAGTTCGCACCCAAAAAATGCTGCTGAGCGAAGTCGATCGTCTCGCCCGCCTCCCCGTTAATGTCGAATCGGGTGAACTTAGCAGCAACCTCAACCTCCAAGTTCGCACCAACGAAAAATATCCTTCACTCAAAGGCACCGCCACCTACCGAGACATTGCTTTCAAAGCTCCCGGTGTCGCCTATGGTGTCAGCAAAGTTGAAGGCGATCTGCGATTTGATGGGCAAAAAATTACCCTAGAAAAATCCAAAGCGCTAGTTGCAAAAGCGATCGACGTCAACACCAGCGGCACCATTGATTTTAATAAAGGCATTAATCTCACGGCCAAAACCAATTCAGTTGCCATTCCAAAATTACTCAAAGCATTCGATATCAAGTCACCCGTCACAGTCGCAGGCGAAATTCTCACCGAAGTCAACATCACAGGCCCGATAGAAACCCCGCGCATCAGCGGCCAAGTCAAAAACACTAAACCGATCGCCCTCACCCCACCCCAAGAAAACAAGAATGCCAAGGCTCCCGCCGACATTCGATTCACCACCGCGCAGACTAAATTTACAATAGATCCCAAAACCAGCAAGCTCGGTATCACCAGCTTATCCGTCATTCCAGAACTCGGCGGCAGCATCACAGGCAGCGGAACGATCGCCTTAGCAAAACCCGAAAGCATTAGTCTGCAACTCCAAGCCACAGGACTCGACGCAGATAAGATCGTCAAAACCTACACAGGCCAAGCCTTACCCGTCAAAGCCGGGACTGTCGCCGCCAACATCAACATCTCCGGACCGCCCACCGCGCCCAAAACCTTCATCGCCTGGAGAGCGCCCGAAAGCCAATATCCCGCTAGCGGTGACATTACGATCGCAGGTACCTCCGCAGGCACCACTCTGATCACGATTGCCAACACCACCGCTCAGCTTGAAGGTGGCACCGCAAACATTGCAGGCACAATCGATGATGGCAAACTCGCGTTTAATGTCAAAACCGATGGCCTTCCACTCAAACCCCTCTCCCCCGAACTGCGCGGCACCCTCAGCAGCAATCTAGACATCACAGGCAATCTCGAAAACCTCAGTCCCGAAACGATTCGCATCGCGGGATCAACCCGTCTCTCGGAAGGTGTGGCGATCGTGAATGATCCGATCGTCGCCCAAATTGAATGGACTGGAAAACAACTCAACATCAAAGAAGCGACTGCGCCGGGACTGTTTGTGAATGGCAGCATTGTCCCGCGTTTAGGTGACAAGCCCGACATTGCCAGCATTGATTTAAATGTCAGAACCCAAGGCTTTTCCCTTGCCTCTATTCCACCAGACTTGTCTAACGGCGTAAAACTTTCCGGCACCACAGACTCCGATATCAAAATCACTGGAAATGCTACCAACATAAGCTTATTGGGTGATGTTGCATTAAATAGCGTCAACGTTAATACCAATACAGTTGCTGCTTCATCGCAATCATTAACGATCGCAACTTCAAATAACCCCACCCCAGCACCAAACATTACGGCTCGTTTGAATTTGGCGCTCAATGGATTGCAAGTGAATGATTTGAAAATTGATCCATTACGCGGAACGGTTGCTTATGGGACGAATCAAGGCGTTGATATTAATCTCGCAGGAAGGCGCGATCGGATCATCGCCAAACTCGACTCAAACTTCCAACCCATTTCAGCTAATCTTCGTCGCGGCGACAGCACTCTAGATGCCGTTCGATCGGGTAATGGCTTGAATGTTGCAATGCGTCGTATTGATCTCAGTGAACTCAATGGATTTGGTCTTGAAAAACCACTCACCCAAATTCTAGCCCAAACCCCGATCGCCGATGACGTCGGAACCCCCACCCTTGGCGGACAGTTGAATGGCAATGTTGCAATCAATTTAAATAATCAACAACTTCAATCCGGCAATATTCAAATCGATCGGCTCCAATTTGGCAATGTCCGTGCGACTAATTTAATCGCCAATGTGCAAAACGGGAATTTAACAAGCCAGTCGTTGGCAAAGCCTCCCGGAACGGGAATCGCCAGCGCCAGCGTCGTCATTAATCAACTCAACAGCCCAAGACTCACCGCCCAAAGCCTCCGCGCCAATGTGCAAAATATCAATATTGCTAGCGGTGCAATCTCTGGAGCCGCGATCGAAATCAATCAGCCGCAACTGCTCGGTGCAACCGCCACCCAAATCGTCGCTAGCCTTGGCCCAGGCAATTTTAAAACAGGCCAAAGTGGAACGCTCACCGTTAGCCAGCCCCGCGTCGGACGTGAGCAAGCCGAGGATTTGAAGGCTGCCTTCTTTGTTTCTAGTACGCAATTTAATCTTCAACAAAGTACTTTGCGTTTGCCCTTGAAAGACGATCGTGGCAAACTCACAGGCGAAATCGGCAGCCTGGCGTTAAAAGGCAACGTGAATTTCCAAAGCCTAAAAGCCGAAGCTGAAATGGAAGTCATTGATGGCCAATTTCAAGACATTCTGCGCACCGCACAACTCTTCTCTATTGATGATGCAATCAGAGCCGGAACCCTGGCCAGTCAAGGCACAATTCCGCTCCCACAGTATGACAGCGCCGCCGATGTCCAGCCTAGTGCGATCGGAGACCCTAATGCCTCTGTATTAAAACAACTCAAACGCTTTGCCGAAATCAATCAAATCATCGCCCAAACCGCTGAGGCCCGATCGACCACACCCATCCCAACTTCCCTCGATATTCGGGGCCGCTTCAACGGCAAAGTCAAAGTCGCAGGATCCCTAAACAGACCCGACCAACTGACCGCCAGCTTCAAAGTGAACGCCAAGACGTTAGAATGGCGACCCTATCGCTCTTACTTCACGACCAGTAGCCAAAACAAACTCGAAACCAACATTAACCGAATTCTCAAAGCCGAAAATGCTGTGCTCGAAGGTGGCATCGAAAATGGCGTTCTCAGCGTTCGTCCATTCTTGCTCAAATCTGGTGATACCACCATCCGGCTCTCTTCAGTTCAACTCGGCGAAGTCGAACAACAGTCCGGTCAGCTAAAGATCGAAAACCTCCCCGTCGAAGCCATTCAGGAATTTTTCTCCTACTCTCCCACTCTAGCTGGCACACCGATCGGACTCTCCGGCAATCTCAACGGCACCATCACGCTCTCGGGTGAACGCAATAAGCCGAATTTTGTCGGATTTGTCAATTTGGCCGATGGACTGCTTAACGGCCAGCCTCTCCAGTCCGCCGTGGGTTCCTTTAATTATCAAGATGGGCGCATCAACTTCAAAAACACGATCGTCGCTAACTCCAGCGAACCCATTGCGATCGTCGGCGAACTTCCCTACGATCTCGACCTGCCTATTCTTGGCAAGAGCATCTCCCCCGATCGCTCCTTCAAAGTCACCGGACGGGTTAAAGACGATGGACTCTCTATTCTCAACATGCTGGGGCAACCGATCGCATGGCAAGGGGGCAAAGGCCAACTTAATTTCGACGTCAGCAGTGGAGCCGGACAGCCCTTAAAAGTTCAAGGCGAACTCCTTCTCGACGGAGCCATCATTAAAGCCCAAGCCCTCCCCGAAGCCCTCACTAACGTCCGAGGCCGAGTCACCGCCGACTTCACAGGTATCAACGTTCAAGAACTCCGAGGCGAATTCAGCCGAGGCCAAGTCGTCGCCAGCGGCTCCATCCCTCTTTTTGGCTACGCCCCCCCAGAACTCCCCGAAGAACCCGCCCCCCCCGTTACTCCTACTGCTACAGCCCCCAGCAACAAACCCAAACCCCTCTTGGTCGATCTTCAAAAGCTCTCCATTAACCTCAAAGGACTCTACCAAGGCAGCGTCAACGGTCGTATGGTCATCGGCGGCAGCGCGCTCGATCCCAAAATTGGCGGCAACATCACCCTCACCGAGGGTCGTATCAGCCTTGATGATTCTCCCCCTGCTAATCTACTCCCCGGCAGTAAAGATAACGGTCGTCCCCCCTTCGAGCTAAAGAATCTCAAACTTCGTCTTGGTGACAATATTCGAGTCGTCCGTGCTCCCATTCTCAACTTCGTTGCCCAAGGCGATCTCGAAGTCACAGGCACCCTAGACAAGCTCCAACCCAAAGGCCGCATCGCCCTCAATGCAGGCCAAGTCAACCTCTTCACCACCCAGTTTGTCTTGGCACGAGGCTACCGGAACTTCGCCGAGTTTCGCCCCGAGACGGGACTTGACCCCAACCTCGACGTCCGACTGATTACCGCTGTCCCTGAAGTCACCCGCACCCGCATCCCAAGCAACAACATCACCTCCGAAATCAGCCAGGGCCTTAACCTTGCAGGCAACGTCGGCGGTGTCCAAACCATCCGAATCCAGGCTCGTGTCGAAGGTCCCGCTAGCCGCCTGACTCAAAAGCTCGAACTCAAAAGTAGCCCCAGCCGATCGAGTAGTGAAATTGTGTCGCTCTTGGGCGGTGGTTTTGTCAATACGCTAGGACGGGGCGACGATGCCACTTTAGGGATTGCCAACTTTGCCGGATCTGCACTTCTGACCAACGTTCAAGGCATCATTGGGAATGCGATCGGACTGAGCGAATTCCGCCTCTTCCCGACCCTGATTGGCAACAGCAACAACCAAACCTCAACCCTAGGACTCGCCGCCGAAGCAGGCGTTGACTTAATTCGCACGACCGACGGACTCCCCGTGGTCTCCGCCACTGCTCTCCGAGTCCTCACTGCCCCTAACCAAACCACCCAATTTGGTCTGCGTTACCGCATCAACGAGCAAATTCTCTTCCGAGGCTCTACAGACTTCTCCGGCGACAACCGTGCCGTTTTCGAGTTTGAAGGACGGTTTTAGATTGTCTCAAAATTTCCCTACGACCACTCAATAAACTGTGTAATATCAGTCACATCATACTGCCGAAACAAATATCCAGTTTCTCGCACCTTCTTCTGTTCTAGAGATCGATCGTGCTCACTATACTGATCTCTAAAACTCTTAATACCTATGGACGGTGAGGGACTCGAACCCGCGACCTTCTGCGTGTAAAGCAGACACTCTACCAACTGAGTTAACCGTCCGAAACTTGACTTGTATCACAGTATAGCAGACGATCGATTCTTAGTTAAGATAAAAGCCTAAAGTCATCCATCTGAACTTCCTCATGCCCTCCGGACGGACCCATGACAGCATTACCTTGTGGGGTCTCCCGATCGTTACGGGCACCGCCTGGTTTTACAGTGGAAACCCCACGATCGCGATTATCACCGCCGGGTCTTACCTTTTCGCCGGACTCATGTTCGGACCTGACCTCGACATCTACTCTCATCAGTACAAACGCTGGGGACCTCTCCGCTGGCTTTGGCTTCCTTACCGCAAAATGCTCCGCCACCGATCGATCTTCTCCCACGGTTTCATCCTAGGTACCATAGGCCGCCTCCTCTACGTTACTTTAATAGGATTCACCACTACGTTTTTCTGTATCTTAGGCTGGTCAGTTGCGCTGCATTATCAGGGCATCACCACTTGGGATCGTGCCGCTGCTCCCATCACCAGTAGCATTCTTACCCCGATCGTCCATACTGTCCAGCAGTATCCACAACTCTGGCTCGCCGCCCTCTTAGGACTGGAAACCGGAGCCATGAGTCACAGTATCAGTGATACGATAGGCAGCGCCTGGAAACGGTCCAGGCGCAAACGCCGCTAATTAGTCTTCAACATTCCCAATTCTCATGTCCAACTTTCCCGCCACCCACGACGAAATTCTTAGCAATCTCACCCGCCTCATCGAAGTCGTCGCCCAACTGCGCAACCCCGAAAGCGGCTGTCCTTGGGATTTAAAACAAACCCAAAACTCACTGACTCCTTACATCCTCGAAGAAGCCTACGAAACCGTCGATGCCATTCGATCGCAAGACCAAACTGCGATCGCGGATGAACTCGGGGATTTGTTATTACAAGTTGTGTTGCAAGCCCAAGTCGCCAAAGACAACGGCCACTTCGACCTCGCCCAAGTCACCCAAAACATTACCGAAAAACTGATTCGTCGCCATCCCCATGTATTTGGTGAGGTAGAGGCTAAGACCGCAGAAGCAGTCAACACCAACTGGGAAGCGATCAAAGCCTTGGAAAATCCTCAAGAAGCCATCCTCAGCACCAAACTTAAAAAGTACGCCCGATCGCTTCCGCCTCTCACTGCCGCCATGAAAATTTCAAAAAGGGCAGCAGATGTGGGATTTGAGTGGGAATCTATAGACGGCGTATGGGCTAAATTTCACGAAGAACTCGGCGAATTACAAACTGCGATCGCCCAGGAAAGCAAAGAAAACCAAGAAGGTGAACTGGGCGATTTAATTTTCAGCTTAATTCAAGTCGCACGATGGCAAGGACTCGACCCCGTTGCGGGTCTACAAGGAACCAACGATCGGTTCATTCAACGGTTGCAACTCATGGAACAATTTGCCGATCGGGATTTGGAACTATACACCCTGATCGAATTAGAAGCCCTCTGGCAACAAGCTAAACAACTGCTCAAAACCCAAAAGTGATATCCGTGCGGATAGCTCTTAATGGGCTTGAGTGGACGTAACTGGACTCGAACCAGTGACCCCCACGATGTCAACGTGAGAGTCACTTCTGTTATGGCGAGGGTTTTAGATGAAAGATTTTTGGAGTGCCCGAGATCTGCCCGTTATCGTATATCCAACGATCGCCAAATAAACCCACCTGAGTTCGGGTTAAGCCGGAAGCAGGAGATTGTGGTCAATCGCAATAGACGGCTTCTTCGGTTGATGGCAATAGGCAATCAATCCGCCCAGAATATTGACAAAGCAATTCACCGGAGAACGATGGCGCGAATGTTCAATTTGGGAAATGTTCTTCAATACAACTGCTGCAACAGTTTTGGCACAGG
>JANMIS010001049.1:0-1306 GCA_031375925.1 Synechococcales cyanobacterium OTE_70_concoct_197_sub | reverse complement strand
CAATCGTGAACCCATCCTCTCAAGCGAATGATTCCAGCGTTTGGTGTTACAAGGATATCGCTTGGCTGTTGATCGGAATGGCGATCGTCGTCCAAGTAGCCAGAATCGTGGGAGTGACCGCGGTGCATGGCGAGCTGCCTTTCCTGAGTGCTAATGACCGTTCGCGTTGGTGTGCCATTGCGGCGCTTATCGAAGACGGCAAATGGGAGATCGACCGGGTCGGAGATATTCTCGACAGCAAAGGAAAATCCAAGATATGGAGCTCAATCGATATCGTTCGTCACCGAGGTGCCGACGGCAAGGAGCATTTCTATTCCAGCAAGCCACCCCTTTTGACTGCTATGTACGCTGCCGTATGCAAGCCGATTACGCTCGTCTTTGGCAGGAAGCTGACTGAGGAACCTTTCCTAGTCGGACGAACGCTGATGATTGTGGTCAATGTTTTGCCGCTGGCAATCTGGTGGATTTGGCTTTTCTATTGGCTCGAAAAAAACGTTTCGGATCCTTGGTCACGCTTTGAATTGTTGAACCTCGGGCTTTGGGGGACATTTCTAACTACCTTTGCTGTTACCCTCAACAATCACTTGCATGGTGCAATGTTTTTTGCCATGAGCCTGGGCCTGCTTTGGCAGATCATTCGAGCTCAAAATGATGGGCAACACAAATCTTGGTCGACCTGGATTGTTTGCGGATTGTGCGCTGGCCTTACGGTTGCTTGCGAGCTGCCTGCGTTGGCATGGGCAGCTGCGGCTGGACTGATTCTATTGGCCATCGATTTGCGTAAGTCTATTTTTGGTTATGGATTAGCATGTGCAGCGGTGGGCGTTGCGTTCCTTGCGACCAACTACTGGGCTCATCGAGATTTCCGGCCACCCTATTCGCATCGCGGTGTTGGGGCCGAGATAGCATCCATCCCAAAGGAGTCTGCGGAATCGGAATCGCCCAGCATCGCGTCGGTCATCGAGCAGGCCAACAAAAACGGTTATGCGTTCACAGACAAATCGACCATTATTCCAGCTCGACTAACTGGAGTGCTGCAGTTCATAGACGATTCGGTAGGACAACGCCTTGCGATTGAGTCCAAGAATAATGCTTGGGTCGTTTCGCATTGGGATGATTGGTACGACTTTCCGAAATCGTATTGGTTGCAGGGTAACAAAAAGGTGTTGATCGAGGTGAAGCGAACGCCGGTTTGTACGCGTTTCACTTTATGGTTGGTCATCATGGAATCTTTTCTTTGACTCCATTTTGGTTGCTTGGGATGGTTGGTTCCATGCTTTGGATCCGAGGCAAGTGGGACGCGACT
>JANMIS010000207.1:0-2969 GCA_031375925.1 Synechococcales cyanobacterium OTE_70_concoct_197_sub | reverse complement strand
GTGTCATGGGTGATGGCGTATTTAAATTCTATGAATGGATGATTGCAGGCGTAGAAATCAAGAAAAGATATGAAAATTTCTTGAAACTGTGCGTTGTTTCTTCCAATGGGTTCTACCGTTGATGAGTATCACAACTTATGGGGAAGTTTTGTGCGATCGGCCCGAAATTTCTCGATAGGTCTCGAAGAAATCTGTGCAATTACGGATTCTTTTGACACAATGAATCACTACGGATCATGCCTTTTGAGCATGTCAATCATTATTTTGTTTAGGGGTATTCGGTAAAATGGTACAGAATAAAAAACTTTCTCCTCAGCAAGTAGGGTGGATCTGTGCTTTCGTCGCAGCGTCCACTCCGCTGGCTTTCTCTGCGATCGGCTTGCGGGACAACCAGCAGGCGATCGCCGCATCCGGAATCAGTTCTAAGCTGCTTGCTTCAGTGCCAGCAGACTTAGAAGCCTTGGCGAAAAGTGCAAAGGTTCGGATTTCCAGCAGCAACAGTATGCTGAGCATGAATGATGCGCTGAAAAAGCAATTCACTGCAAAATATTCTGGCGGTTCAGTCGATGTGACTCAAGTGAGCGCGAAGAAAGCGCTTGAAGAGGTCTTAGGCGGAAAATCTGACCTAGCGGCGATCGGTCGAGCTTTAACCCCTGAGGAAAAAGCCCAAGGACTCGTGGCAACCCTAGTCGGTCGAGACAAAATTGCAGTGGTGGTTAATCCTGAGAATGCTTTCAAAAAAGATTTAACGATTCCCAAATTTGCTCAGATCTTCCGAGGCGAAGTGACCGACTGGTCTCAATTGGGTGGCGCTAAAGGAAAAATTACCTTCATCGATCGGACCAATAGCGACACGCGGCAGGCACTTGCAGGCTATCCCGCCTTTAAAAACGCGCCTCTGGCCTCTGGGAAGGACGCTATCAAGCTCGACGACACCAGTATGAAGGGTCTTGTGGCGAATCTCAAAGGAGCAGCCGTAAGCTTTGTCCCCGCGAATCAAGCGAAGACGCAGCCGGGACTGCGGACTTTGACGCTGCATGGTGTCTTGCCCACGGATTCGCGCTATCCCTTCTCTCAGCCTCTTTATTACGTGTACAAAAGCACGGGCAATGGCAACGGCATGAGCAATGACGTGAAAGCGTTCCTAGGTTTTCTTTCCACGGAAGATGGCCAAAATGCAGCCCGTCTATCTGGCATTGCTCAAATCCAAAAGCCTGGTCCAGACAAAGCGGATGTCAAGGTTGCTAAGTCTGAAGCGAAGTCTGCTGAAGCCAAGCCTGCGGCGGCTAAGCTGGGTTCCGAGAAAGTAGCCGGGACCGGGACCGAAGTGCGCCCTAATGGTGCGCCCTCGGGCATCGCTGGAAAGGATGGTTCTGGAAATCTTTCAGCTTCAAATAACACGATCGCAGCGGAAGACAGCAATGGTCTCTTCGGGCTGCCTGTTCCAAGCTGGCTGAAGTGGCTATTACCCTTGGGACTGCTTGGAACTGGGCTGCTACTGTTGCTCTTGCCCAACAAACGGGACCAGGAAGCGCGGAGTTCGGTAGGGAACGATCGGGAACGCGCTGACTTCGGGAATCCACCGACCGGGGACGCAATTAGCAATGCATCTCGCAACCCCACTGAAATTACGGGGAGTGCAGTCAATGCAGGCGGTACGGCTCTTGTGGGAGGTGCGGCGATTGGTGGCCTAGCAGCAGGGGCCAAGCTTCGTGGCAATGGCGAAGATAATTGGACCGAAAATGACGGCGCACCTTACATTCGCGATGAGACGGATTTGAATGGGGTCGATCGTACTCGTGATATCGCAGGCAACGCAGTGGATGGCACGACGCGCATTCTTGGCGACGTGGCGGGTGCTGGCGGTGCAGCGGCGGCGGGTGCAGCAGCAGGTGCAGCGGGACTCGGTACAGCGGCTTGGAGCTTCCTCAAGGATAAGGGCAATGATGTGAAGGATGGGGCGATCGATGCCAAAGACTCAGTTTCTAATGCTCTGAACGCCAAGATTGAAATCCCGAGCATCACGGTTCCTCCTGTGGATGGCCCTTCTGACTTGTCAGTGGATCAAAACTGGTCCTTTGATGATGACAACGGTGAAACTTCTAACCGTGAATCTTCTGGGTTCTTCGATCGGCTTAAGGGCGGTGCCACTAATCTTGCAGGCAATGTGGCAGGTAGTGTAAAAGATGCGGGTGCGGGCGTTGCAGCGGCGGGACTCGGGGCTGCTGCTGCCACAGGTGCTGCGATCGGTGGCACAGCAGATGCAGCGAGAACTCGGCTTGTGGGCGATCGTGCGGGTATTGTTATCGTTCCTCAGAATGCGCGGGAAGCGGTGGTGCGTTGGCAAATTTCTGAAGCTCAGAAGCGGGATGCTAAGCAGCAAGGTGGTCAGGATTTAGCGTTGCGTCTTTATGATGTGACGGGTATTGATCCGAGTACTGAAGTGTTGGAAAACTTTTACCAATACGATTGCAATGAACTCACTCAAGAGTTGCGCATTGAAGTTCCGGTTCCAGCTCGGGACTATGTGGTGGAAGTAGGCTATGTCGATCGGGCTAGCGAGTGGTATGGCATTACTCGATCGCTTCCCGTTCACATTGCTTCTGCATAATGAACATCAATTGAACTAAACAATAAACGCCCCGAAGAATCTAATTTCTTCGGGGCGTTTATTGTTTGAATCTAATCGCTAACAGCTTGTAGATTGGATCATCTACAATAATGGAATAGAGCTTTTAAGGGAGCAACTGTTATGAGTCCAGCGATCGTTTCACCGCCAATTTCACCACCTGTTGCAGAAGTTGAACAGACTGTGGCTAAACCGACTGTGGGCGAGATCGATTGGCATATGATTTTGGTGAACTTAGCGGATGGGCAGGTGGCGGCTTGGATGGCGGAATGGCCGGACTGTCGAGTGGAAGCGAGTTCTCGGGAAGCGGCGATTCTGTCGCTACAGACTTTGCTGGATG
>JANMIS010001026.1:0-2413 GCA_031375925.1 Synechococcales cyanobacterium OTE_70_concoct_197_sub | reverse complement strand
CCAATCTGTTGGAACAGGTGCCAGTATCAGCGATCGTTGAATCGTCGTTTTATTCGTTCCGCCCATTAGCCACACGACGGTCTGGTCCCCGGCATTCGATCGCCAAATCAAATCCATGAACCCATCTTGATTCCAGTCCGCGCTCCCGACAATATTCCATCCTGCATCCACAGTGAATAGCGTCTGCTCAGATTGCCGGACTAAACCATCAGTCCCGCCCATCAACCAAAGCTTTGTTTCACTCGCTGCTGCATTTCGCCACACGAGGTCAGGGGTTCCGTCTTGATTCCAATCGGAGACAGCCGCGATCGTCCAGCCCTCTCCCATGGGGGTCGTCGGGGTGAGAAATTGGGGTGATTCGGGGGTGAGGTTTTGGGTTCCGGTGCCCTTCCAACGGACGACCTCACCGATCGGGTTGTAGCCAAACAGTTCCGGTGGTTGAGGGGGCAGTGCTATTACCGCATCAAGACTTAAGGTGTAATTGATCGGTTGAGTTCCAATGGTGGTCCGCCCATCATTGACCCGCACAGAGTATTCACCTGCCGAGAGTAAGGGACCAACCACTTCTGGCATCAGACCGAGGTTTGTCGAAGCGGCGATTTCCTGAAGGGGTTGATTATTCCCAAGATCGCGGTAAAGCCGTAAGTCCACATTGCCATCATTGCTACTGAGCTTCAAGCTGACATTGGTGGAACTTGAAAGACTAAATCGATAGTCTCGAAAGGACGTTGTGGCATCCAATGTTGCTTGGAAAACTTTGGGCAATTCATTGGATAAATTTGTTATCGTTCCTTGACTTGGTGAAAAGGTGACAGTTGTACTGAGGGAACTTGCAAACACACTATTCGTCATGGGAAGAGACACCCTTAAGAGACACTTAACAAAAAGATGTGTGCAATCCTCCCAGAGGTGTGATGCAGTTTTGGAGTAGATTCAGCGCCTTGATTTAATCTTCATGAAACTTGATTTTAAGTTTGGTTTTGTGAAGATTAAATAAATATAGCTTTGATGACATTGAAAATCAGCTTTGAACGCTCCTAAAAAAACTTGATTTTTCTAGAGGCGTAAAGGCACATTTTCAAGAGGATGAGACCCTCCTTGACATGAGCGATGTTTGATGATCCGTAGACGCGAGGCTGGTAGCGGACTGGGACATCTACAAGGTGAAGCCCTAGCTTTGTAGCGCCAAAAAGTAGGTCAAAGTCACCAAAAGGATCGAAGTCGCCGAAATAGCTTCTTCCTGCTACCAGTTTGTCGTAATCTTCGCGATGGATGACCTTGGTGCCGCAGAGCGTGTCTTTGAGTTTTTGGTCTAGAAGAAAAGAAAAAGCGAGGCTAAAAAATTTATTGGCAAGATTGTTGAGCCAGGGCATGGCTTCGCCCGATCGGGGATAGACCAATCTAGTGCCATTAATAAATTCCCCGCGCCCCGACGCGATCACGTCGAAGAAATGGGGTAAGTCCTCAGGCTGTACCGTCAGATCGGCATCCAAAATCATCAAAATATCCCCTGTCGCTTGAGCGAACCCTAATCGCACGGCATCTGCTTTTCCTTTTCCGGTTTGCTGGAAGGCTCTGAGCTTAAAGTGAGGATGGCCCCTTTCTACGAGGTGCTTAATAGTATCCCAGGTGTCGTCGCTGGAATGGCCTTCGACGAAGATAATTTCGGTGTGACGTCCAAGGGGAGGCATACGATCGATCGCATTGGCCAAGTTCCCTGCTTCATTGCGGGCGGGAATGATGACAGAGCAGCTTAGATTGGATTCAGCGACGCGATTTTGGGTGGGCGCGGGGCGGGCGATAATGGTATTGGTCAGACCCAGATGGTTGATGACTGGAAGCTGCACCAGAAAACGATTGGCGATCGGGGCGAGTCCGGGAATGGCTTTTGGACAGAGAAATCGGCGGCCTGTTTTGACGGTTTGGTAGCCTGTAATGCTCAGTAGATTTTGGACATCATCCATGGAAAGCCAGCTTTGGGGCGGCTGAGGGCGGCGTTGGCCCACTTTTTCGGCGGCGGTGAGAAGAGGCTGCCAGAGGTAGTTGTGGAAGGTGAGGATGAGGCGAGTGCGGGGACCACTAAAGAGATGCAGCCGCTGAAGCACGGTTTGGATATTGCTGAGATGCCCGAGGACGCCAGATAAAATAATAAAGTCGAAGCTTTGTCCGTCGGTGAGCCAATCATCCATGCCCAAGTCGTCTGGGCTGAAGGTTTCGGCGTCGAGACAATGGAACTGAAGCTGGGGATATTTGGCTTGGGCGATCGTCACCAGTGGCGCTGAAAAGTCAATGCCTACACCCAGTCCAGGCTTTACTTGGGCGAGTAGGTCTCCCGTCCCACAGCCAATTTCCAATACCCGGGCACCGGGTGCAATCCAAAACTGATGGAAGATTTCGAGATCCCGGTAGTAGC
>JANMIS010000985.1:0-5273 GCA_031375925.1 Synechococcales cyanobacterium OTE_70_concoct_197_sub | reverse complement strand
GGGATTGAATCGGCGCGATTTTGAGGAACCCTGAGTGAGGTTTTCCGTCTATCCTAGAACCCAGATTTGATTGTTACATTTAAAGCAAACCTCCCCGGAGAACTTTGTCATGCATTGGGAATTCACACCGATCGTCGTTTTCGGGCTTATCGCCTTTGGACTCTATCAAGCCGCTAGAGATGTCAAAAGCACTCATGATCAACCCCTCTCAAAACCTGATCTGATTCAAGACAATATTAATGCGGGAGCCGCTGAAGTGGTGGTCGAGGGCGTAACTGAAAAAGTTTTTCCTACCGCCGTTCACGCGATCGTTCACGCGGCAGAAGTCGTCTCACATCATGTTCACTTCTAGGATGAGGCCAGAGTTGATAACTTAGTAGTCCGTAGGGGTTTCCCATCCTGCTAATTTCTAAAATGGTAGTACTGGTACCTTGCCGTAATACACTAGATAGACTGACTTAAAATCATCCAATCTTGTTATGGCTCAGAATAATCCCGAATCAGGCGCATCCTTCTCAATGGATGACTTTGAAAAGGCGCTAGGAGATCACGGCTACGGCTATGCGAAGGGGCAAATCGTCACCGGGAAAGCCTTTAGCTACGAGCGTGACGGGGCGCTCATCGACATCGGCGGCAAATCTCCCGCCTTTCTATCGAGCGACGAAGCCAGCATCTACCGCATTAGCGACATCACCGTCGTCCTTCCCCTGCAAGAGGAGCGAGAGTTTCTGATCATTGGGGATCAAAATGCTGAAGGCCAAGTTACGGTGTCGATTCGTCGTCTGGAAGAGCGATTGGTCTGGGATGAGTTAAAGCAACAGCAAAAGGACAGCGGAAGTCTGCAAGTCAAGGTTTTGGATGTGAATAAGGGTGGCGTTACGGTCAATGCCTTAGGGTTACGTGGATTTATTCCCCGATCGCAGCTCAACGAAAGAGAAGATCTTGAAAGCTTAGTCGGCAGTTCCCTGACGGCCTGTGTGATTGAACTGGACCAGCGCAAAGGCAAAATTGTCCTTTCCAATCGCCAAGCGAGCCGTGCGGTTAACTTGAGCAAGCTGGAAATCGGGCAACTCATTGAAGGCACGGTGGTCAGCTTAAAACCCTTTGGTGCATTTGTAGAGTTTGAGGGCTGTACGGGGTTGCTGCACATTAGCCAGGTGAGTAAAAAGCCTGTAAATGAACTTGAAAAGGTGTTTCACAGTGGTCAAACGATTAAAGCTTTAATCGTCAATATTGACGAAGGTAAGAGCCGAATTTCGCTCTCCACAAAGGTGCTGGAGCAGTATGACGGTGAAGCGCTCGATAATCTAGCGAAACTTATTGATGAAGCCGACGATCGCAAAGACCGCGCCCGCAAGTCCATCCTGGGATAATTTCCAGCTTTCAACCCTTCGTCATAGTGAAGGGTTGATTTGATCAGTCCCTGTATTTACACCGCACGTTTTCACCATGACAATCATTTGGGAATTAGATTTTTATTCGCGTCCGATCGTCGATGAAAATAAGAAAAAAGTTTGGGAAGTGCTGATCTGCGAAAGCCCGACAGAAGTGGGCGTCGATACGGCTAACCTATTTCGCTATGCTGAGTATTGTTCTAATTCCCAGGTTAATTCAGCCAAACTCAGTGAATGTATTGTCAAAGCGATCGAAAAAGCAGGCGTGTCGCCCGATCGGATTCGCTTTTTCCGGCAGTCGATGAACAACATGATTACCAAGGCTTGTTCAGATGCAGGCATTCCCTGTCAGCCCAGCCGTCGCACCTACATGTTGAACCAATGGCTAAAAGACCGGATGGCATCCGTCTATCCTCAAGAAGAAGGGTATCAAGCAGGGGGCAATGCCACGGTCGCGTTTCCTTTAACCCCGCCGCAGCCGTTGCAGGATGCCTTAAGAGCGCAACAGTGGGGGACGGTGGCTTTGGAGGCGGCGGCTTTGTCAGAGATGAATGAATGGGCGATTGATTTTGGTGAAGCCTATCCGATCGGGCAGCTTAATCTTGCGCCAGAGACCTTAGTGCCGGGATTGATTTTGTATTCGCAACGGGCTTTGGCGATTGCGGCTTGGATGTCGGGATTGGAGTTGGCGACGGTGAGATATGACACCCAGGACGGCCAGCAGTTGGTCTTAGAAACCGGGGTAATCGATCGGTGGTCGTTAGCGCAGTTATTAAATATGCCCTTGCAGGCGGAAGCAAAACAGTTTGAGGATCGCAAAGTTGCGGCGGGGGGCGTCCATTTTCTAGCGATTCAAAAGAGTCCTGAAGCAGAAGCGTTCGCAGGTTTCTGGTTGTTATTGGATGTGTAATTAGAGGCTTTCTGTTTTAGCAGCGGCTTCGCCAACGCCAACTTCTTTGCGGATTTCTCAATCGATCGGTTGTAACACAGAGATGCTTTGAACATCGATCTATTCGATCGTAAAAGAACAATTGAACTAATGTAAAATAGTGCGGATTCACGGTGATACTAATCCTCTATTGAGCCAATGTCAGAATTTCCGCATGACGATTTCGCGAAGGATTATTTAACAGAGCTGCTGCGCAACATCGGCACGGCTGTTCCGAATAAAGTAATTAAATCCGAACGTCGAGAAGGCGACATTTGGTTTGAACGTAATTCGAAATTAACGATCGCATCCCAACGTAAAAAATTAGGATTAATGGGTCAGCTTTTACGGCGAGATTCGTTAATCGAGGTGTTTCGCAATCCGGCGACGGCGATGGAAATTCGATCGTGTCGGGGAAAGTTGACGGATATTGAAGGAGAAATGGCACGCGGGGCCAAGCGAAAGGGTGAGACATTGACGGAGGATGTGCTCCCGGATTTGTGGTTCATTATGCCGACGGTTTCGGAAGAGATTCGTCAAGGGTTTGGGTTTCGCAAGGTTCGCCTTCCGGGTGTTTACAGGTTGCATAAATTCGATCGTACAGGCTTGATCGTGGTCCATCAGTTACCTGTGACGGAAGAGACGCTGTGGATTCGATGACTGGGGCGCAATGGAAATCAAGCACGGGCGATTCACGAACTGGTGACGAAACCTGTTCAATCTGCGCTCTATAATAATGTAGAGGACATCCTGGCTAATTACCGTGCCAAATTGGAAAAACATCGCTCATTGACCCATGAAGAAGAGGAATTGCTCATGAATCTATCTGCGGCTTACCTGAAAAAGCAAGAAGAGTGGAAGTTGGAAGGCAAGTTGGAAGGCAAGTTGGACGCAGCGATCGGATTTCTCCGTGAAGGCTTATCTCCTGAAGTGATTTCCAGAGTCTTGGGTCTACCAATCGAATCTATCGAAAAACTCCGTGATCGCATCTAACCTCCTCAATGATCTGAAGCCAGTTGCAGATCATCGCCCATCCCAAAATCGCTAAAAGAAAGAACATTATTATAATTCTTTACTACTCGTACATTGGCCTCGCCAACGCTAATGTCTCTGCGAATTTTCCGTTCGATCGGTTGAATAGAGAAAGAAAGGCGTTGAGGGCGTGACGAAGGGGATTGCGAACTTAGGTGAAGGGATTATTTGGGAAGCCAAAACGGGACTTCACCTAAGTTCGCGCCGTCAGCGTTTTCAAAAAGTCTGTAGCAGGCTTGGTAATCCAGTTGAGTCCGACTTTAACTTGATGCTCAAAGGTGGGCATTCGCATCAGATAAATCACCCGCCGAGCCAAGTACGCGGGCGTTCCCTTAAGCTGTAACCCCAGTCCTGCCAGCGTGGCATCCTCCGAACCCAAGGTCATCATTTCCCCCAAGTGCTGATAACGGAACGCAAGCAATGGACGATTGGTTAAGGAGGCCCAGATGTTCCAACCTGCATAGTCTGCCTGCTGGAATGCGGCTTGGGCTGTCGTCGGAACAAATTGACCATCCGCTTCCGGGCAATCAGCCAGATCGCCAAGCGCATAGACTTCAGGATAATCTTCGACTTGAAGCGTTCCCAAGGTGCGGATTTGGCCTCGATCGTTCTTATTCAAAGCCAACGCCTGAACCACATCGGAAATCTTCGTCCCCACCGTCCATAGCACCAAATCCACGGGTAGCGTTTCGCTCTTGTCACTATATTGCAGCGTGATTTCGTCTTGGGTGATGTTCGTGATCTGAGTGTTGAGATCAACCCAAATTTTCCGATCGTCCAATGCCTTTTCAGCCGCTTTACGATTAAATTCCGGCGAAACTCGCAAAATCCGATCGCCCAGTTCCACAATGCGAATTCTGGCACGTTGGCCTAGTTTTTCTGCCAGGTTGCAAGCCAGTTCAACGCCGCTATACCCAGCGCCGATCACCGCAATCCGAATCCGATCGGCAACCCCAGATTCCAATTCTTGTAATCGAGCACTCAGCCGCATCGCATCATTCAAATTGCGGAAAGGCAAAGCATAGTCGGCAGCACCAGGAACGCGACCAATGACAGATTCGCCGCCCATGGCGAGGACGAGCCGATCGTAAGCTAAATGCTCAACTTGACCGTTTTGTATCACTTGGACGCTGCGGCCAGGGAGATTGATGGATTCCACATTGGCTTGAACGTAGCGAATTCCTGTGCCTGCTAGCAGTTCGCTGTAGTAGGGTGCCACTTCCCAGCTTTGCAAGTCACCCGTCACCACTTCGTATAAGAGCGGTAAGAACACAAACCGATCGCACTTATCAACCAAGGTGATTTCTGGCTTTTCGGTCCATGGCAATTGACTTAACCGTAACGCCGTATATAAACCGCCGAAGCCGCCGCCGAGAATACAGATACGAGACATGGACCAACCAAGGTTAAGGAATGTATCAACTTATTGTACTGTTTTCCGGTTTTCCTGTGGGGAGTTTTATGGGCGTTAATCTTCTGGAATGCCAGACCATTTCCAGAGATTGTTCAACGGGAAATACAACACAGGTGCCCAGAGGCTACTTAAAATTGCGGAACTTAAGGCAATGATTTGGTGATGTTTCCAAATGTCCATCAGCGTGCGGGACCCGATCAGGCTAAATTGCAAAGCCATAACGGTCTCAGCAACAACCGCCATGCCGAAGGTCACAAGGGCGACGGAGATAAAGTCTTCATTGAGAAATCGCTGTTTTTGGATTTTTGCGGTCAGAAACCCAACGGCTATCAGGCTCAGGGCATGGGTCGGTTCACCCTCTGTCATCGCATCTTGTAACAGCCCAAGGACGAGACCTGCACTCACGCCTTGCCAGACCGATCGACGCAAACTCCAAGCCACAATCCAAATCAGAAGCCAGTTTGGACAGATTCCCGCGAGAGACATTCCCGGCAATCGCATTGGC
>JANMIS010000947.1:0-4753 GCA_031375925.1 Synechococcales cyanobacterium OTE_70_concoct_197_sub | reverse complement strand
CATGGGTAGCCTGCAGAATATACTAACCGACGCACTGACCACAGTGGGTCATTTCACAAACCGCAAAGGACCTTTTTCCTCTCATTCTTTACGAGTCTATTCGTGGTCTGTGGTCGAGTCAATTACACGAATTTAAGTCGCTATAGTTCCCTGTCAGAGCGAACGTTTCGGCGAAATCTAAACAAGGGTATTGGCTTTGAATCGGTCAATGGTCATCTGATTAAAACCTATGGTTCTCGCGTAGGGGTTCTGCTCCTGGTGGTAGATGCGACCTTTCATGAAAAAAGTGGTCGCCATACGCCTAATCTAGATCGGCTCTACAACGGTAAGAGCGATCGGCACATTTCGGTGTGGGGCGATGGCAGTCCGACGCGGGAGTTTATCTATTCAGACGATGCGGCGCGGGGCATTGTGATGGGGGCGCTTTCGTATAATGAGGCGGATCCCGTGAACCTAGGCACGAACCGAGAAATTACGATTAAGAATTTGATTACGTTGATCTGTCAGTTAATGGAGTATGACGGGGAATTGGTATGGGAGACGGATAAACCCAATGGTCAACCGCGTCGTTGTTTGGATACGACTCGCGCTAAGGAGCGGTTTGCGTTTGAGGCGCAGATTAGCTTTGAAGAGGGATTGCGGCGGACGATCGATTGGTATCGTGCGAACGCAGTTTAATTTTTGTTAAGGAGAGTCTCTTATAAAACGAAAGAGCGTCCAGATATTTTTCATCTAGACGCTCTTTTATTCCAAAGGCCATTAATGTTGAAGAATCATAGCTGCAAATTATTCTAAAGACAAATCTGTTATTAGCGAATAA
Organism: Synechococcales cyanobacterium OTE_70_concoct_197_sub; assembly: GCA_031375925.1. Taxonomy (GTDB): domain Bacteria; phylum Cyanobacteriota; class Cyanobacteriia; order Leptolyngbyales; family Leptolyngbyaceae; genus JAAFJU01. The sequence continues at coordinate 3,933 of JANMIS010000947.1, read as the reverse complement.
GACTAATTTATAAACAGTCTTTTTTGATCTCTTGCAATTTGCTACTTCTGCGATAGGTACATTAAGCGCTGTGAAAAACGTTGTTCAACATACCCGATAATGTTGATGATGGAGCATATATAACTTAGTATTAAATACCTCCAATCAGGCGTTGCCTCTGGAATGAGGTAACTCAGAAAATAAACAATGCTAAATATTCCGACTGTTACTTGTCCAACATTTTTTCTGTTCAAGGATATTACAAAAATAATACTGCTCATCGCCAGAAAAATCCACGTTCTATATACCCAATCAAACCGACCTCCCAGAAGTTCAACAATATAAACTACGTATTTCCTTATAAGTGGGAGTTGGCTCTCTTGTCGCTGAATTAAATCGGGGAACTGAATCTCATGATAATAAGAACTTGTCACGCGTGGAATTTGGAGTAAGTATGACAAATGACACAATCTGTGACGAATGTAGCCTAAAGGATATTGTTGTATCGAACTTATCACTTTTGAAACTATAAAATTAGAACTGTCTCTTAGTTTTGATTGACTAATAATAGGATTATCTGAAGCCCAAATGTAATCGCCAAATGTACAGGTGTATGAACTGGATAATTTGTCAAACGTCCCATCCCCAAAATGTTCATCAATAGATCTTCTTTCAGATTCAATTTTGCCTGATTTTGTGTGCGAATCAGAATTCTTCACTGCTCCCACATACTGGTTCATAAATACTACACCACGCATGTCATACCTTTGAATATCTGGAAGATGATCTATTATCTTTGAAGGAAGTATTGAAACTACTATCACTACTACTGATAGTAAGAATTTTTTGGCAGTTGAGCATTTCCAAATGTCAAAAAACAAACATACAAAGATTGGACAAATAACTAATGAAATTGCATTGTGTCTAAAACAAATAGATAAGGAGAGGAAAGTAAGGGATAAGACAAAATCGATTTTACTGAATTGTTTGATGTACCTAATGAGAAAAGCTATTGAAAAAAGTGCAAATGAGGCACACCAAACATCATGCAGGATTCTGAAAGATAAATTCCACAGCGGAGGAAAGCAAAGAAGAAGTACTGAGCAAACTACAAATGATCGCTCATTTTTTATGATTTCTCTGAGAGTAAATATTATTGAGAACCAAAGAAGAAACCCCTGACATAGTGCAAATAAGCTTGGATTTTTGGTCCATATCTGAAAGAAATTCATCAAAATCGCGTTCAAAGGTGGGAACCATGTGTCATATCTAGCCCCTCCGGGAGCCTGAAAGCCTGACCCAGACTTCACCCACATGGAGGTTGCATCAGTTGACATTGCAGCCGGGTAAAAGACCAACACCCAAAATGTTGCGAATGTCAAACTTACAAGTAATGCGAAGAGTAGAGTGTGGATCTTCTTTTCACTGTCTCGCCTAGTAATCCTGTAGGCTAATTTGGTTAATGCTAGCAGTATTGAGAAAGTAACTACTGTTAATAGTCGAGCCGACCAATCTCTACTCCAGTAAGTACGGGGAACTTCATATATGTTACTTTTATCTGGCTGAATTTCTTTACCTTGGAAGCTAAGCTTTTTAACAGGCATCCTATCTCGCCCCACAGTAAAAGATATCTTCTGGCCTGAAAGATCTCCTTGTGAGATTTCATATTCGCCAATACCAGTCTTTTTTAGCTGAGCAGTATTAATAGTGAGAACTTTCTCTCGGTTTACTATGTTAAATAAATCAATTTCTTGACTCTTTCCATTAACTTCTACTTCTACCTTTCCGCTCCAAGGGCCACATAGTAAGCTTATTCTTAAGGTCTTCCCTTTGGATTTTATATTTATTAATGGAGCATCATTACCTGAGGTAAAAATAGCTGCTCCATTGAGCGGTCCATTCCAATCTCGAAGAATCCATTCTTTACTGCCTTTAGCTAGTTCTTTCCAATTCCCTATTTTCTCAAATGTTTTTCCATCCCATGAAGTTTCAATGTTAGTTATCCACACTTCATAACTCTGTGACTGAAAATTTTTACTTCCCAAAGGTCTAAATTTAATATCCCATAACGTTTCTTGATCAGCAGTTAGGATTGCTGTATTTTCATAAAAGCTTTTCGTTCTTTCGAAATTAACCTGTATTGGATCGATTGTATTTTCATTCACCGTTACATTGATGGGATGACCATAATCAAAAATTCTCAACCATGATGGATAGATGAGCATGGAAATAGTAAGAGAAAAAACTATAAGAATAATATTTATTTTGCTTAGGGCTGAAAGATACTTCATAAAAATAACCTCACATATTGGACTTTAAGATAGATTCCGTACTCTATTTGATAAATTTCGTACTCTACTTTTCTAACCTGGTTTTAATTCATATACTATCTCTGTTTTCAATTACTGGATAAGAGTAATTCGTTAGTTTCTGAAAGTAACAGTGTTCAAGTTTTTCGAAGCCACTTTTCCCAACTATCATGATTCTCAGAGCTTCAACTATTACTTTGCAAAATCAAGTACCGCAACAGCGTCAAATCTGACATGGCGAGATTTTCTGGCATCTCTCAACTATGGATCCGAGAATCTTCAATCTACTTACTAACTGATTCAAGTCGTTTATCAGACATTACTCTGTTTTCCCTGAATATACTTCTTCTAGTTCTGAGATTGTATTTTACAATGCAAAAGATTGCTCTAAATCCATCTTTCCATCCTATCTTTTTACCTTCCTGATAAGTTCGTCCATAGTAGGAAATACCAACCTCATAAATTCGACAGTTCATCTTAGAGATTTTTGCAGTGATTTCTGGTTCGAATCCAAACCGATTTTCTTCGATTAGGACGGATTGAATTACTTCTCGCTTAAATGCTTTGTAGCAGGTCTCCATGTCGGTGAGATTGATGTTAGTGAACATATTGGAGAGCATAGTCAAGAATCGGTTCCCGACCATATGCCAATAGTAGACAACTCGATGAGCATGTCCGCTTATAAATCGTGAGCCGTATACGACATCCGCCTTCCCCTTTAGGATTGGCTCGATCACAATAGAAAACTCTTTTGGGTCATACTCTAAGTCTGCATCCTGGACGATTATGATGTCTCCCGTCGCGGCAGCAAACCCCGATCGGAGCGCTGCGCCTTTACCTTGATTTCTAAGATGATAGATGACTTGATCGACTTTGGATTCGAGATGATTTTGCAGGAGTTCGCGCGTTCCGTCGGTGGAGCAATCGTCAACAATTATGATTTCCAACGATCGGATACCACAGCTTCCAACAGCTTGGATGACGGCTTCGATCGTTGATATTTCATTAAAGCAGGGGATGACAACTGAAAGTCTCACAATAACTCAATCCTTCGGCGTAGATTTTGCAGCAACTATACCTTGACTTGGTTGCTGTGCGATAGTTTAGGGCTGACTTGGAGGGTTTACCGTTGTATCTGCTTTATTTAGGTACTCTTTGAGGTAGTCATATTTGTTGGCGTTAGGCTTCTCAAGACTGGGCTTTTCCTCGGGATTTTCTTCTGATTTGGTTGTTGCTTTAGTGGGTGGTGCGATTTCCAAGGGAGGCTTGGCCAACGGGTTGATCGTGCTTTGAGGGATGAGTTTGGGTGTGATGGCTGGGGAGACTTGGGCAGGGATTGATTTAATTGGGACGGGCTTTGTAACTTCTTTTAGATCGGGAATGGGGTTAGAGTCTAGATTTGGTTTTTGATTTTTGGGTGCTGGTGATGTATTGACTAGAGGTTTGACTTCAGATTTGATTTCGGGTTTAATTTTAGGCTTTGGCTCAGGGTTGATGGTTTTTTTAACTTCGACTTTCTCGCCGGGAGTGAGTTGTAGCGGTTTGGGTGATTCAGAACGGTTTGGAATCACAACTGGAACATTTTGTGGATCTTTCTTGGATTCTTTAGGCTGATTAACTTTGGGTTCAGTGGGTTTTACGATCG
>JANMIS010000924.1:0-3618 GCA_031375925.1 Synechococcales cyanobacterium OTE_70_concoct_197_sub | reverse complement strand
AATAATTCGTTCTCGCGCATTGTTGATAATACAGTCGGTATCAATCAATACTCGATCCCAAAAACGATTTGCTGTTGGATACACTTCACGAATTGAAGTCCCTGGAAGAATGTCATGAAATTGGTTAAATAGAACTTTTTTCCAGGTTTTCTCCAGTTCAGCTTTTGGATAATTAAAGCCGACCGTTAGGGCTGCGATCGAAGCCCAAAGTTCTGCTTCATACAGGGCATTTTCGCCATCGCGATTGTAGGCTTTTTGGTCTGCGTGGGTGGTGTAGCAGCCCCGATGAAATTCCAGATAGATTTCGCCGTGGTGAGAAGCTTTCCCAGAATTGGGGGCTGGGGGGCTATCCCGGATCTCAGACAAAAATCGCTCCGCTGTCGTAAACTCGATCGTCGGAAACACAGCCGAACTTTCCCATCGCTTAGCAATCTCCAACATATCCCTGGTGGGTCCGCCGCCATGATCGCCCACGCCGGGTAAATACAAACAGGTTTGCAATCCCGATCGCGTTGCAAAATCCCAACAATAATCACTCATTTTAATAGGATCAACCCATTCACCGATCGGAGCTGACATCAATGCCAAAACGGTTGAGCCATCTGGCGCAAACCAATCAAATACTTCATGGGGATACTTCGTCGTGTCATTCCAGAGGAGCTTCTGCGTGACAAAGTAATCAATGCCGCCGAGTTGAAAAAATTGCGGCAACTGTCCACAAAACCCAAAGGTATCCGGCAACCAAGCCACGCGACTCATCGACCCCAACTTCTGTTCATAATAGCGCTGACCATACAAAATTTGTCTCGCGATCGATTCCCCCCCAATTAAGTTCAACTCTGGCTCTACCCACAGTCCGCCGATCGCTTCCCATTGCCCCGACTTAATCCGAGATTGAATCTCTGCGAAGATCTCAGGACGGTTCTGTTCGAACCATTCATACAGCACAGGTGTTGTATGCCCAAAAATCAACTTCGGGAAATCCTTCATTAGATTCAAAGCCGACACAAACGTTCGTTCCGCCGCTGCCCAGGTATCATCTACGGTCCAGAGCCAAGCGAGGTCTAAGTGGGCATGACCCAGGCATTGAATTTTGTATTGTTTGATCCGATCGCTCCAGTAATGTAGCGTCGATCGGATCGTGTTCAAATCCGATTTTAAATAATCTAACCGATCGGCTAGCAATTCCAGTTCATCTGGATAAAACGCCGTCAAAAATTTGCTGACAATCTCAATTTCATCCGCCACAAACCCCGCATCAATCCCGCCGTCTGCGGCTTCAATGATGAGGCACGATCGCATCAACGCCCCAATGTCATGCCCCGGACTCACCAACTTCAATCGGACTTCGACGGGACTTATCGGGTTCAAATCCTCAATAGGCAACACAACTCGACAAGTATGATCAAATAAATCTCCCTCCTGCACCAACACCCCCGCTACCCAAACTTCCGCCGACTCCGCCCACCAAGTCAGCCCTAGACGCGCAATTCCCGTGCAAAATCCCGACAGGTCTAAATCTGTGCAGTCCGCCAGCACAATCTGCTGCACCAACTCAATGCTTTGGCGACCCTTCGGCCAGATAATTTGTCCCTTTTCATTTACAGTCGCATCCCGTCCATCCCCAAACTGCCAACCACTCATCACGTTCGCGACCGATCGCAACCGTAGCCGATCGATGACTTCTTGAATCCGAGAATGTGGGGTTTGGAGTGAATCAGCCAACTTTGTCATAATGCGTTACAGATCTAATCAAACAAAAGCGCTTAGAATTTAAGAATCGCTTGATATTCAAAGCCTCCGTTCTTCAACCTCAGCTTCAAAATTCGCCATTCTTAATTCCCCTATTCTCCCATGCCAGCCGATCGCCCTTACCAAAGTAATCTCCTCAGTTTTCTCAACCGTCAGGTCCAAGCTGCAAAAAACCGGACAGGCATTATCTGGCGCACGGTCAAACTTTCCCTTTCCACGGCCCTGACGATCGCCGTCCAAGGCATCCTATACCCCTTCTACGCCGTTCTCAAGGCCGCAGAACTCGTGGGAAAACAACTCTCCCAAGCCCAAGAAAAAACCGAGTTTTGGCTCCGATCGGGTCTAAAAACTCCTAGCCATTCGCCAGATAGCTTAACCCTCACCAGCGACACCCCGCTCCAAAACCTGCTCACCGCCCTCACCCAGCGCCAACTCGCCCCCACCGCTGCCGGAGATGCAGACGAACTAACCCTAGTTCTCGCCGCAGAAATGACGATTCAGGGGGTTGCCTCACGCCTCAGCGATCGTCGCCTCGTCCTCGTTACTCCCAAGCAGCAGATTCTGGATGTGCTATCTGACAGCCAAGCCGTTGCCATTCAAAAGCGAATTTCCTACGAAGTTGCCCTTTATCTACGCTGGGTTCATGCCCACACTCTAGAATCCGATCGCAGCAAATTCATCAACGCCTCTCACGTTCAATTCCTCCCAACCCGATCAGAACTCCAGACCAGACCCCAAGCCGTTCGCATTCCGACCCTCTGGCAGGACCAGGCCAATCTGGGATTTTTCGCGTTGCCCAATCTTCAAGACTTGCCCAGCCTCCAGGAACTCCCCAACCTTATCCAGGCCGCTTTCAAGTATTTCTTTGGCCGATCGGGGCTAGGACTTACCGAAGGCGCACCGCACTATGTTCGTTATCAACCTAGCCTAGTCGAAGAAAAACCTGGCACTTTCATAGGCAACCCGATCACAGACCCTTGGCTCGAAAAAAACCTGTTCGGCGAATTACGCAAAACACCTGCAATCCAGTCAGTCTCCGGTGTCACAACCCCGGCCTTAGCCGGAACCGTGCAACCGAGACTAGCCGCAAAACCGATCGCCCGATCGCGCCCCACCTTTCTCCCCTCGACGACCGCCAATAAAATTACTCTTAAACGCAGTAAAGTTTCTGTTGACTTATCTGCTGATTTAAAAGAGAAACAAGGCTCAAATCTAGTCGAAAGCTTCGACTGCAACCCCGTCTTCACCCCCGACTGGCTCGAAACAGAATTTGAACATCTGGGGTACGATCGCACCTGGCTTGACCACTGCGTTGGCTGGTTAGATCAGATTTTGGTCCGAATTGAGAAAACTTTCTTAACAATTTGGGCTTCTTTTCTCAGACTCTTTCAAAGTCGATAGCATTCCAGGTTAAGATACAAGACATTATGTGTCATCCGTTATCAAACTCTTGATGGAGTCTTAGCCATGCTTACGCTCAAAATTGTTGTAAATGTCGTTGTGGCATTTTTCGTGTTGATGTTCATCTTTGGTCTCCTCAACAGCGATCCATCGCGGAACCCCAACCAACGCGACCTTGAGTAACTCTTGTCGTCTCCTCTTGGGACTTCTCTAGAGTGACATCGATACAAAAAATCGTTTGATTGTGGTAGACAGTTAAGAGTTTAGTTTTGCAACTTAACCCGATAATTGCTTTGTATAGCTTTTGTCTCAGAGTAACCTAATCTTCTGATGACAACGTTTTACGATCGTTATTCTTGTTAAGTGATAGAGCCTAAGCCCTGACTGTCTTCTTTTTTGGTGAGAAGTTTCTATGCCTTATCCGGCTGCATTTGCTGAAATGCTCAAGACCCCAGAACTCTTGAT
>JANMIS010000909.1:0-2313 GCA_031375925.1 Synechococcales cyanobacterium OTE_70_concoct_197_sub | reverse complement strand
AATGGGTCCGGTGTCTGCGTAGTAGCGGGTTTTGATCGTGGGGTCTAGGCTTTCGAGCCAAAGGGAAAAGGCTTTGAGGCGTTTGTGCAGAACTTTGTGATAGTCTCGGCCCCAGCCATAGCGCGAGATTTTGGCGTATTCGGGACCATCGGGCCGATCGTGGTCAGTGTAGTAATTCAGCGCAACGCAAATAATGGATTGGGCTTCGGGGAGGAGCGATCGGACATCTTGCCGTCTCGGGGCGTTCATCCAGGCGAGGTCTGCTTGGTAGCCATTGTTGAGCCAAGTTTGCAAATCAATCGGCGGCTCGTGGTCCCAGTCAGATAGGCGGGCGATGCCGATTTTGTGGAAATCGAGTTCGGTGAGTTTTTGCTGGAGTTGCGATCGGGTGGGAAGCATTGAGGCTGTGGGGACCAATTATCTGTAGCGATATAATTAAAAGATACTAGCTAATGTACGAAGAATTGGTATCTGCCCTATCTTTGCAGAAGTGGCCTGCGTAGGCTCATCTGATTTGGAACAATACAACCGATCATCTACAATTGAGTAAGGTGGCGTGTCATCCTTTAGGCTTAGGCTTTTTTATGTTAAATGTAACGGCTGACGAAATTCAGCGCGATCCTTCAAAGTACTTGCGTCAAGTGGAAGCAGGTGAAACTTTTGTCATTATTCAAGCAAATAAGGCGATCGCTGAACTTAGACCTATTTCCTCAACTGGTCAGCAGTTACGACCGTTCGGCTTGTGTGCTGGTGAGTTCATAGTCCCTCAAGACTTTGATGAACCTTTGCCAGAGGAGATTTTGAGTGCGTTCGAGGGCCAATGAGAATTTTGCTGGATACACATATCTTTTTGTGGTTCATCAGTGGCGATAGTCAATTATCCGCGAATGTTCGAGATGTAATTCGAGATCCAGCCAATGAGGTCTATTTGAGTACAATTTCAATATGGGAAGCAATTGTCAAATACCAGTTGGGTAAGCTACCCCTGCCAGAGCATCCCGAAACATATTTATCCAACCAGCGTGATCTTCATCAAATTGCTAGTCTTGCTCTTGATGAAAGTAGTGTGATGCAACTGACCAAGCTGCCCCTATTACATCGTGATCCATTTGACAGAATGCTCATCTGTCAAGCCTTGCAAAACGGTTTAACGATTGCAACAGTAGATTCAGCAGTTCGTGCTTACCCAGTCAGCGTTATATAGCAAGGCAGCCCAACAAGCGATGAAACTGACGACTCGGGGTCATTATAGTGTGAAGGCGCTGCTGGATTTGGCGTTTCAACCGGGATACGGTCCCGCGTCGGTGAATACGATCGCGTTGCGGCAGGAATTACCTGCGCCTTATCTTGAGAAGCTATTGATTGAGATGCGGAAGGCGGAGTTGGTGCGAAGTGTGCGAGGGGCGCAGGGCGGGTATCAGTTAGCCCGATCGCCCTCGCAGATTACGTTGGGTCAGATTTTAAGTTCGGTGGGGGAGTCGGTGGAGCCGTTGCCGCATCAGGTGAGAAGCGAGGAGGCGGAGGATTGGGTGACATTTGCCGTGTGGAATCGGTTGCACCAAAAGATTCAGGATGCGCTGGGCAGTATTACGTTGGAGGATTTGTACTATGACGCGCGGAGCTGGCAGGCGGCGCAGGGCAGTGATGCCAGTTTTATTGTGTGAACAGTCTTACCTCTGACAAAGACTGAAGAAATTTCCGGAACATAGATTGATTTTGATGAAATTCTTATTCATAAATTCATCTAGATAAAGAATTAATGTAATGATCCGGGCACCATTTTTCTCTTAAATTGACATTAATCCGTTATTAAACTGACTGTGGGATTTGTAAAGAAGAGAATTACCCCCAACAAATCACCATGGCTTCCTATCGTCTGACTGATCCAAACGGGCAAAATTTTGACGCAGTGACTGCGATCGCTCCCGAGCAAAGCGCCTTGAAAAAGGTTGGAAATTACAAAGGAAATGGAGCTGAAATTGCGGCCTACGATGCGACGAGTCGGCAACTGTTTGTGGTGTCTGGCAACGCTTCATTACAGGTACTAAATATTAGCAATCCCACCAATCCAGTTTTGGTGAGAGATTTAGATGTGTCAGCCTATGGCGGAGCGGCCAATAGTGTAGCTGTAAAGGATGGATTGATCGCGATCGCCGTTGAAGCCAAGGTCAAGACGGATCCGGGTAAAGTTGTATTTTTCGATGCAGCAGGTGCATTTAAAGGTGCGGTGACGGTAGGTGCGTTACCTGATATGCTCACGTTCTCGCCGGATGGGAAGACCGTTTTAGTAGCGAATGAAGGTGAACCCAACAG
>JANMIS010000888.1:0-2795 GCA_031375925.1 Synechococcales cyanobacterium OTE_70_concoct_197_sub | reverse complement strand
TCAATGAACCCAATGTAGCAAGCGATCGGCTGTACGGCAGTGGGTGGAACCGAACCTATCAAGGGAGAGAGTTCCCACCCCTCAGTCAACAAATCAAAATTTCTTAGCTCAAACGGGTCCCTTTAAAAAAGCGGGTAGCGAGAATCGAACTCGCAACTAAAGCTTGGGAAGCTTTCATTTTACCACTAAACTATACCCGCATAAGCACTTGAAGGCTCTAAGCCTATGCATTGTATCCTAAACAGTTCCCTTCTGACGAATGATTAATTTTGCAATTTAACACAGTAGTCGTATGAAATTTCAGGGGACGGGGCATACTGAAGAGAACCGATAGTCTGTCTACCTTGGAATGTTTAACGCAACTGAACTACTCATCAATGACTTTGTTAAGACCCTTCGTGACGGCTACCGCCGGACTTACGGGGGGTTGAAGTCGGACTATGAAGAAGTCATAGGATGGGTGGGGGCCATGGCCATGGAAAATGTCGCCAACAGCGATGCCCTCTATCACAATGTCGAGCATTCTATTTTGGTCACGTTGGTGGGCCAAGAGCTTTTGCGGGGACGACACATCCGCGAAGGTGGCGTCTCCTGTGACGATTGGCTGCACTTCATCATTTCCTTGGTCTGTCACGATATTGGCTATGTTAAAGGCGTCTGTCGTCAAGATCGAAATGGCCTTTATGCGACAGGCATTGGCGATGAAATGATTCGATTGCCACCTGGGGCAACAGATGCGGCCTTAACGCCTTACCACGTCGATCGGGCGAAGCTATTTATTGACGAGCGCTTTGGCAAGCATGTCTTCATCGATTCAGAGCGCATCAAGCACAATATCGAACTGACGCGATTTCCCGTGCCCTTAGAAAATGACAATGCTTCAACCTGTGACTATCCCGGTCTGATTCGAGCCTCAGACCTAATCGGTCAACTCAGCGACCCTCGCTACCTAAAGAAAATCAGTGCGCTGTTCTATGAGTTCGAGGAAACCGGGGTTAATCAAGCTCTCGGATACAAAAATCCCGGCGATCTCCGTCTCAACTATCCTAAGTTCTATTGGCAGGGGGTTTATCCGTTTATCCAAGATGGGTTGCGGTATCTGTCAGTCACGCAGGGGGGCAAGCAGATCATTGCGAACCTCTATTCCAATGTGTTTGTGGTGGAACATGCGGATTTTGAGGAGCTTTGGCAGTTGCATGTGGAGATTTAGCCGCCATCGCCTGTAGGATTGTAGATAAATTAATCAGTTGAGCCTTAGGCTTGGCATGATTCTGTTAGTCAATCTGATGGTGCGGTCATGAGCTGGTGGGAACGACTGAAGGAAAATCATCTGGCGCGCTGGGGTGGGGCGATTTTGGCGTTGCTTTACGCAATCGCTCTATTTGCTGAATTCGTAGCACCCTATGAACCCTATGAGCCGCAGGCTGATGGAGCCTTGCTTCCTCCCACCGCAATTCAGTGGAAGAGTCCTTCGGGCGGTTTTACACTGCCATTTGTTTACCCAGCGACACAGGGGGCGATCGATATTGAGACGGGGCTGCGATCGTTGAAGGTAGATCAAGCGTCACCATCCCCTGTAAAGCTGTTTGTACAAGGGTTTGAATATAAATTATTTGGGTTGATTCCCAGTCGGCTGCATCTATTTGGAGCAGAGGGGAAAGGTCGGGTTAACCTGCTTGGGACAGATGAGCAGGCCCGAGATCAGTTGAGTCGCTTGGTGTACGGCAGTCGAGTGAGTTTGTTCATTGGTTTGTTGGGAATTGGGATCTCGTTTCCGTTGGGGCTGTTGGCGGGCGGGGTTGCGGGATATTTTGGGGGATGGGTGGATTCTGTTGTGATGCGGTTTGTGGAGGTGCTGATGACGGTGCCGGATATTTACTTGCTGATCGCATTGTCGGCGGTGCTACCAAATAATTTGAACAGTGCCCAGCGTTTTTTGCTGGTGACGGTGATTATCTCCTTTGTGCGCTGGGCTGGGCTGGCCAGGGTAATTCGCGGGCAGGTTCTGTCGATTAAAGAGCGGGAATTTATTCAGGCGGCGCGGGTAATGGGCGGTAAGCCGTTGTACATTATTCTGCGGCATGTGCTGCCACAGACGGCGACGTATGTGATTATTACGGCTACTCTGACGATTCCGAGCTTTATTGTGGCTGAGGCGATTTTGAGCTTGATTGGGTTGGGAATTCAGCAGCCGGATCCGTCTTGGGGAAATATGCTGTCTTTGGCCACGAATGCGTCAATTTTGGTGTTGCAGCCTTGGTTGGTGGCGGCCCCGGCTGTTTTGATGGCGTTGACGGTGTTGGCGTTTAATTTGTTGGGTGATGGGTTGCGCGATGTATTGGACCCGCGTGGGGTAGAGCGATAGAGGGCTTAACGGTTAATTTTGGTGATTTATACTATAATTAAGCATTGCTGTTCTATCTAGGATTCTCCTATGTTTACCACTGCCACCGCTCTCAAGCCGACCTTCCCCACCGATTTGTTTGGGGCGATCGACGACCTCAAGCGCGAAATGAACGCAGTAATCCTGGCCCACTACTACCAAGAAGCGGACATCCAAGATATCGCAGATTACCTAGGAGATTCGCTAGGACTTTCCCAGCAAGCAGCACAGACGGATGCAGATGTGATCGTTTTTGCCGGAGTCCACTTCATGGCCGAGACCGCCAAAATCCTCAACCCAAACAAGCTAGTGTTATTGCCCGACCTAGATGCGGGTTGCTCCTTGGCAGATAGCTGTCCACCGGATCAATTCGCAGATTTCAAGCGTCAACACCCAGACCATTTGGTCATTT
>JANMIS010000862.1:0-5845 GCA_031375925.1 Synechococcales cyanobacterium OTE_70_concoct_197_sub | reverse complement strand
CCCCCTTCGTCCGCGTCGTATCACTATCAAAGCGCAGCACCCGAAGCTCCGGGAATTCCGCCGCCAACTCCTGCGTCACCCGCTGCGTCCCACTCCCAAAATGCTTGAAATAAATAGAACCACACACCGGACAAACCTTCGGCTGAAGCTGCGTAAACCCACAATAATGACACCGCAACAGCTCCGCCGCCGTCTCATGGGTATGGTGATAAGAAAGCGAAACATCACAATTTGGACATTCCATCACATAGCCACAGCTCCGACAGGACACATGGCTACTATGTCCCCGCCGATGAATAAACAAAATCCCCTGCTGTCCCTTCTTCTTCATCTCAGCAATGCCATCCCGCAACGATCGGCTAAAGATCGATCGATTCCCTTCTTTCAACTCAGAGCGCATATCCACCACTTCAATCTGTGGCTGTGGCCGATCGTTCACTCTCGTCGGCAGCGACAAATACCCCGACTCCGCCGCACACCAGGATTCGAGTGAAGGGGTCGCCGAACCTAACAGCAACGGGCAATTTTCCAGTTCCGATCGCCACCGCGCCACCGTCCGCGCATGATAACAAGGCGCAGGCTGATCCTGTTTAAAACTCGAATCATGCTCCTCATCCAACACGATCAACCCTAAATTCGACAACGGCGCAAAAACTGCACTCCGAGTCCCGATCACCACCTGCGGCGTTCCATTCAACATCTGTCGCCAAGTGTCATAGCGCTCCCCCTCAGACAGCGCACTGTGATACACCTTCACCCGATCGCCAAACCTAGCCCGAAACCGATCGGTCAACTGCGGCGTCAACCCAATCTCCGGCACCAACACCAACGCTGATTTTCCTTGGGCCAAAAGTGGCTCGATCGCCTGCAAATACACCTCCGTCTTTCCCGATCCCGTTACCCCATGAAGCAACCAGTTTTTCGTCTTGGTACAACTCCAAATCTGCTGTAGAACCGATCGTTGCGCAAGCGTCAATTCCTTTCCCTGATCTGCCCCCACAGGATGAGCCTCCTGACGCAATATCTCTCGCAACTGAAGACTGAGATAACCTTTTTTCTCTAGAGTTTTAAGTACGCTAGAGCTAGTTTTAGTCTGTTGGCTCAGGTCGCTAACCCAGGCCTCGCCACCTAGACGTTTTAAGCCTTCCAAAATCTCCCGATGCCGATCATTCAACATACCCCAAGCTTCATTTCCAGGCTCCAAAACTAACGTCACCGCCATTTGTTGCTTCGGTTTCACAGTCTCGGGTGGTTGCAGATAGCTCTCAACTAGGCCCAACCGCACTAGCTCCTGCACCGCTTTTGCCAACCCTTTCACCTTCTGTTGCACAAATCGCCAAGAATAATCGCCAGTTTTGCTTTCAGATAAAAGATTAATTACCTTCTGAGCGATCGGCGTCACCGTAAACTCACCTCTCACCAAATCCAAACGCAACTTCAATCGTCGCTGCGATCGAGATAACAACCCCGGAGGCAAGGCAGCCCGCACCACCTGCATTAACGGCGTCTGATAATAAGTTGCCACTTGATGCAACAACGCCCAATACTGTTCCGGGAAAAAGCCCGAACTCACCACCGCTTCAACAAATTTGACCTGCGCCAAATCCATACCCTGAGCTAATTCAGGCTGATCCCCTACGGATAATACGATCGCTCCCACCTGCTGCACTCCAAAAGGAACCGACAGCACATCTCCCACCTTCACAATTAAGTCTTGAGGAACTTCGTAAGTGTAAAGTCCTTGCGCTCCCGGGCAATCTACCAACACCTGAACCCAAGCTTGAAGCTTACAACGCTCACTCTTCATTCAGACGTATTCCTACCTTAAAATTTCGTCGCAAACCTTAAGAAAATCTAGAAAAGAAATTTTAAATCAGAACAGAATGCTAAATAAAGTTATGGAATCTTTAAAAACGATCGCTAATTTCATTTTCAACATTACTCAATCTAGATGCAAGCTAGTAAGTTAGCTTTGGCAACACTCCAAATAAAGTTGTCTCATCTAAATCATATACAGAAGTCAATAAGAACACTACTACCTAACTTTACCATTCACCCCATTTTAACAGAGGACTTTAAAAAATGAACCCAACTAAGCTTTCTAAAAGTAAACATTCAGACGAAATTTTAAACGACTTACAGGATCAAGCTTCCATTAGTCGACCCTTAAACCAAAAATTAGGAGGCAAACTTTGGCAATCAGCACAACTCTTATCAATGTCAACTAAGGATTCAGCTGACTTACTTCCAGAAACCTTGGAGGATTCACCACATGATGATCTTACGTTAGAAATCGATAGCACGCTTCTAGAAGTAGAGTTAGAACTCCTAGAAAACTGTGAAGATGAACTTGAATCCAGCTCTAAAATCCGTGAAAAGCAATCACTCCAAGGCTATACCCGCAACCTGACTGATGATGCCGTAGGCGCGTTTTTTAAAGATATGGCTCGTTATCCTTTACTACGGGGAGACGAAGAAATCGAACTTGCCCGAAAGATTCGCTATACGGTTGATATTGAGAAAATTCGTAGAGAACGATCGGAAGAATTTGGCCGGCCAATTACTCAGCTAGAACTCGCCAGCTACTTTCAACTTAGTGAACGTCAACTAGAAAGCAAACTTCATGCTAGTCGCGTTGCAAAGCGTCAGATGGTCCGATCGAACCTTCGCCTTGTTGTCTCTATTGCCAAACGTTATCTAAACCGAGGCGTTCCTTTCCTAGATTTAATCCAAGAAGGTGCGTTAGGGTTGCATCGCGCTACTGAAAAATTTGATCCAGACAAGGGCTATAAATTTTCTACTTATGCCTACTGGTGGATCAGACAGGGCATTACGCGCGCGATCGCCAACGACGCCCGTACTATTCGTCTTCCTATTCACGTCGTTGAAAAACTGAACAAGCTAAAACGTGCCCAGAGAGAGCTACGTCGGGACCTTGGCCGAAATCCTCAGGAAGAGGAACTAGCAAAAGCGCTGGATTCCACAGTTGAGCAGCTTCGCTACCTCCTACAAATCCGGCGTCAGTCTCTTTCTCTCAACCATCGGGTTGGTAAAAGCGAAGACACAGAGTTACTTGACCTACTTGAAGACCACAATGGTCAATCTCCCGAAGAGAAAATTAGTGAAGCTGCTCTGCGTCAGGAAGTTTCTGAGATTCTTAGTACAGTTTTGACAGAACGGGAAAAAGACGTCATCTCGCTGCGTTATGGTTTGTCTACCAGTAAACCTTGTACCCTTGAGGAAGTGGGGTGTGCTTTTAGCCTGTCTCGTGAGCGAGTCCGACAGATTCAAAGTAAAGCCATGCGAAAACTACGTCGTCCCCAAGTTGCAGAACGGTTGAAGGGCTGGCTAGCCTAGTTAAATTTCCTACAGTTTCCCACAGCAATGCCTGTGTTCCGTCTTACAATGAGGGACCGTTGTTGTCGTATAGCAATATCTGGAGGACAAACTAATGGCAAAGATCTGGGTAAATGAACAGTTAGATCCAAGTGGATTGCTTTACGCTTGTATTGCTTGTTGTAATGAGCAACAGGCGATCGATTGTCGAAACTCCTTTGAGTCGAATTTAACGCAGAAACAAAAGTCTGCGGGCTGGTCTGTGCGTATGTCGATCGTTTCATCTTGGCGTGATGTTCCGGCTGGAGCCTTAGAATCTCTTTAAGTTCAGATATTTCGCCTTGCTAAAAACAGTTCTAATAATCGTTTATTCCTAGAGGTCCCTAAAGCAGTGATTTCAGAACCCCTTCTAAAGTTTGACGTAAAGCCTGATACTGCCGCTGATTTTGGGTTTTCTAGTCCGTTTAGTACGACTCAGTTTGACCAGTATGTGATGTCAACCTATGGTCGATTTCCCTTGACTTTGGTGCGTGGGGAAGGCTGCCAAGTGTGGGACGATCGGGGCAAGGTCTATCTAGATTTTGTGGCGGGAATTGCTACTTGTACTCTAGGTCATGCTCATCCTGTGATGGTTGAGGCAGTCACTCGCCAGATGCAAACCCTTCACCATGTCTCGAATCTTTACTATATTCCTCAACAGGGAGAATTAGCTCAGTGGCTGGTCGATCGGTCCTGCGCCGATCGGGCATTTTTCTGCAATTCAGGTGCAGAAGCTAATGAGGGTGCGATCAAGCTTGCTCGTAAATACGCCCATGTTAAGCGCAGTATCGAAAATCCCGTCATCATTACAGCTCAGGCTAGCTTTCATGGTCGGACATTAGCGACCGTCACAGCGACTGGACAGCCTAAATATCATAAGAATTTTTCGCCGTTAGTGCCAGGTTTTTCCTACGTTCCCTACAACGATATTTCCGCCTTAGAAGCTGCCATTTCTGAACTGGACGCTCACCAGCCGCAGGTCGCCGCTATTATGCTGGAGCCATTGCAGGGCGAAGGTGGTGTTAATCCCGGCGATTGGGCCTATTTCCAGAGAGTTCGTCAAATTTGTGATGAAAAGGGGATTTTGTTAATCCTCGATGAAGTTCAAGTGGGCATGGGACGATCGGGCAAGCTTTGGGGCTATGAAAACCTAGGGATCGAGCCGGATATCTTCACATCGGCTAAAGGTTTAGGCGGTGGAATTCCCATTGGGGCATTGCTTTGTAAAGAATTCTGCAATGTTTTTCAGCCTGGGGATCATGCCAGCACGTTTGGCGGTAATCCATTTGTTTGTGGTGTCGCCTTAGCCGTTTGTCGCTATGTGGAAGCGGAAAACCTTTTGGATAACGTGCGTGAACGGGGCGAACAACTAACTCAAGGATTAAGTCGCCTTGTGCATACTTATCCCAGTGTTCTAGAAAAATCACGGGGCTGGGGTCTAATTCAGGGCTTAGTGATGCGTGAGGATGCTGGAATGGGGGCGATCGACCTGGTGAAGTCTGCGATCGAAGCTGGGCTGCTACTAGTGCCTGCGGGTCCAAAGGTTGTTCGGTTTGTGCCACCACTGTTGGTGACGGAGGCTGAGATTGATCAGGCGCTGCGAGTGCTCGATCGTCTTTTCGCGGTTAATCACATCTGAATAAAACTGTAGACTCGATCGAATGAGTCGGGTTTACGGTTACAATAACAAACTGGACTCTAATCAGAAGCAAAAAGCGGAGAATTATCATGTCGCGCGTATGTCAACTGACAGGCAAAAAAGCCAATAACGGCTATGCCGTCTCTCACTCCCACCGTCGCACCAAGAAATTGCAAGGTGTGAATCTTCAGTGGAAGCGCCTCTGGTGGGCTGAAGGTAATCGCTTTGTGCGCTTGCATATTTCTACAAAAGCGATCAAGACCATCGAAATGAAGGGTTTAAACGCTTATGCGAAAGAATTAGGTGTCAATCTGAACAAGCTTTAAGCCTTGTTAGTCTTCGCTGAAATTCAATTCAGTCTGATTTTATAGCTCCAGCGTGAACTGCGCCGGGGCTATTTTATTGGGGTTGTATTTTTGAGGTGGACGGTGGAATCTTCATTACCTAGAAATTTTTCTTAGATTAAGTTTACGAATTCCGATCGTTGTGGGTACGCTAGCTAGCATGTATGAAGTGTTCATTCTGATATTGTGTAGCAAAAAATTGCATATTTCCTAAAGGATCCGCTACAACTGAGTAAGCGCTGAGATTTGCCATAATTCTCTTTTTAAGGCTTTTTAGCGCTGTTCAGACTGATATCTTCTCTTGCTGAGTGAATTGTATGGCTGTCTATATTTCGTCGGATAGACTGCCTCCTTATACAGTGCGCTATCCCAATGCCCCGGACAGTTTCCATTTTTTGGACAGTGGAAATCCGAGAGTTCCTAGAGTCAGCTTTTGATTCCATGTTCGTCATGTAATCGATCGCGGTTTCTACCAGTCCTCATCTTC
>JANMIS010000828.1:0-2137 GCA_031375925.1 Synechococcales cyanobacterium OTE_70_concoct_197_sub | reverse complement strand
GCCTCTTCATGAGTATCGCCATGAGTACAGGGCATTCTGACCCGATCGGCAAATTCAGGAATGGTAACAACGAAAATCTTGTCCAGCTCTGACCATTGAATCAACATGCTGTAAGTGGGTTTCATGAATCTCTTTGCTCCTTTAAAAGCTTTAAGGCTTGCTGTAACTGCTTTTCTAGATATCCCTGGACATCATCACCATCTTTATCCGCAATCACGATCGTCTTGACCAACAGAGGATGACTCCAAACTTCGTGACTCCCCTTTCCAGGTCGTGAGTCATAGCCCAGATCCTTTAGTTCTTTTTTGAATTGTCGTACTTTCCTGGGCATATCGCTACCTTTCTAGATTCCTGAACACTACAAAACTTGCGCGTCCCCAAAAAGAAACACGCAAGTTTTGATTTGAAATAGAGTCTCTGAGAGCTTATAGATGCGGTCGAGAATTCAGTAATTTCCCAATTTGGGTAAGTACTTCTGGGTTCTCTTTTACAAACCTTGAACTATTTAAGGCCGTAGCAGAAAGGTTGTGAGTACAACTTGATAACCCAACACAGACCGTTAATCCAGAGAGTAGGATTTGGATCCTTTTATTCTTAGTCGCCGTCATGTGATTACTCCGGATAGGTCGTGGCGAACCGGACTCTGAATCACAATCAGCGAGCGACCACATCAATGTAATTCAGATTCGGTTCTGAACTTTTTAAATGTATCACAGAAAATTTACAGCAGCAACGGCGAGGAAAATATACTTTCCTCGCCGTTGCTGATAATTTTTTGCAGAGAACCAAGAAATGGCTTGGGTAGAGCTTTTAAGCTCGCAGCCTGTCTCTGAATTACATTGATGTAGTCGCTTAGGCAAATAGTACTACAATCGTTAACAATCTGTCAATGAATCATCCAAGACCCCGCTCTGATACACCAGCGCACTTTCATGCCATTCGTGAACGATCGCCTCAACCTCAGCCCAAGCACTCGGCAACCCTGAAAAACGGTGAAACGTCCCGCTTACATCACTCACAAAATCCTTTAAATCATCCCGATCGAACTCCATCAGCCAAGCGTAAGGATGATTCGCTGAAACTTTCTCGCCTTCCATCAACCGATAAGCGATCGAAGTCACCTCAATCGCTAGATTTGTGACTTGCGTAGCCCGAACCAGTGCCGTAACCTTCTCGCGCGGCAAAAGCGCAAACGCCTCACTATTTCGAGTAATCGTCACCGGACCCTCCAGTGCCAGGTCCAAAATCCGTTCCGGCTGTCGATTAAATTCTTTCGCCGTCACGATCGCATCGCTAAAAACATCCATCATCGCCCCGCCGCCAAAACTTGTGCCGCCGTCAGCGTCAACTCAGGAAATGTTGGAGAGACGATCGCATCCTCGCCCTTAAACGTCGCGATCGTATAATCCGTTCCATCAAGGCTTAAGACTCGGACCCATTCCCGTTGCGGGTCAATCTGCCAAAACTCAGCAATCCCCCGATCGGCGTATTCAACAGGCTTCTGAACATAATCCCGTTGGTAATTGTCCGAAGACTCAGGGCCTGGTGAAACAATTTCGATCACGATTAATGGATTGGGATCTCCATATTTAAGACAGGCTTCCTTCAAATCCTCCAACGCCGCCGCCGACTCTTCTGAATGAATCATAAAATCCGGATCACGGGCGGTCACAAAGCGGCTTTTCACTTCTACTTTGACCTTCATTCCAAGCCGATCGCGATCCACTATCTTTAAAAACGTTTCGATAAGAAAAAATGCAATCCTGATATTGATTGTGGCTTCAGTTCCCATCTCAACTAAAACTCCATCCACAAGTTCAAACCGCGTATCCGTCCCATCGTCATAGGTCAGAAACTCCTTCATCGTCATTCGTCGCTGGTTTTGGATTAACCGTCGATCGTCGGCAGTGACTGTCATCAGCGTCCTCCGCTTGACCAGAATCATAGTGTTCTCAGGTTAACCGATTCTTTCTCCCCTCATGTCCCCCAGAATTGGGGGTTAGGGGGCCTCTTCACCGATCGCCCCGATCGCCAACGCCGCCAAAATCCGCACCGAATTAGAAACATCTCTCGCCGCCGTCCGCTCCAAAAATTCGATCGCCCGCCGATCGCCCAACCGCCCTAGCGCAATCGCCCC
>JANMIS010000797.1:0-2004 GCA_031375925.1 Synechococcales cyanobacterium OTE_70_concoct_197_sub | reverse complement strand
GAAAAAGCGCAACATCCTTTTTGAAGGAGCGCAGGGCACATTGCTGGATCTTGACCATGGGACTTACCCCTACGTCACCTCATCCAATCCCGTTTCTGGCGGCGCTTGCGTCGGGGCGGGCGTGGGACCGACTATTATCGATCGCGTTATTGGTGTGGCGAAAGCCTACACCACCCGCGTCGGTGAAGGCCCATTCCCCACAGAACTCGACGATACGGTGGGCGCATTGCTGGGCGATCGTGGAGCCGAATTTGGCACCACTACCGGGCGTCAGCGTCGTTGCGGTTGGTTTGATGCGGTGATTGGTCGCTATGCGGTGCGGATTAATGGGTTGGACTGTCTGGCTGTTACAAAGCTGGACGTTCTAGATACCCTTGATGAAATTAGAGTATGCGTTGCTTACGATATCGACGGTCAGCGCTGCAACGATTTCCCCACCAACGCCAAAGCTTTTGCCCGATGCGTTCCCATTTATGAGACCGTTCCGGGGTGGAAGTCTTCGACGGAAGACTGTCGAACGCTGGAGGATTTGCCAAAGCAGGCTTTGGATTATCTCAAGTTTCTGGCAGAATTAATGGCGGTTCCGATCGCTATTGTGTCCCTCGGGGCCAGTCGTGACCAAACCATCATCGTCGAGGATCCGATTCATGGACCGAAGCGGGCGTTGCTGTATGAAAACGGCGGACAGCAACAGGCTATTTAGGTGAATATCTAAATTTGTTGGGTTCGGCGCAAGTTTAAATTAGTGAAAACAGAGAAAGTAGAGTTAATCATGGCCTTAAAACATTCGATCGAAGCGTCCAAGCGTCCTGAGGGCAGCAAAGCACATGCACTGCGCCGTGAAAACCGCATCCCTGCAACGATGTACGGCCACAACGGAACTGAATCGGTGCAATTAACACTGGACCAAAAGACGGCTGAGCTATTAGTCCGTGATGCAGGTCGTGGCGGTATGGTGGAGTTAAAAATTCCCGAAATGAACTTCACCACAGGGGCAAAAATCCAAGAAGTTCAGACTCATCCTTGGAAGGGCTATTTCTATCACATCAGCTTTTTTGCTGCTAAGGGTTAGAAGCTTTTCATTGACTGACGAAGATTTCGACCAAACCCCATCTTTCTATCTTGAAAGATGGGGTTTGATTTTTAGATCTAAAATGAACAATTCGATCGTTGCTGTGATATACCTCTATCCTGTCGTTGTTCTTTTTCTAGTTTTTTGTCTGCATTGCCTTAGGTCCGCGTATGTCTCGACTTTCCTGCACCCTTGAATCCATTCTTTACCTTAAGGCTCAGCCCTTAAGTTTGACAGAGCTTGCGGAGTTGGCGAAGTGCGATCGGGATGATGCAGAAGAGGCGCTTCTGGAGTTGATGTCGGACTTTTCCCACCGAGACACGGCGCTGGAAGTGGCGGAGCTAGAGGGCAGCTATGTATTGCAGCTTCGCACGGACTATCAAAATATGGTGCAGCAGATCATCCCGGCGGATATTGGGGTGGGAGCCTTGCGGACTTTGGCGGTGATTGCCATGAAGGGGCCTTTATTGCAAACAGATCTAATCAATTTGCGTGGTTCGACGGCCTACCACCAGGTGCAAGAATTAGTCGAGCAGGGATTTGTGCGGAAGCGGAGACGATCGGATGGGCGATCGTATTGGCTTCAGGTGACAGAGAAATTTCGGCAATATTTTCAATTGAATCAGCTTCAGGCGGGGTTTGATCCGTTTGCGAAGGCGAAGGCTGAAGCAGATTTGGCCGCAGATTTGGAGGTGGAACCGGAGAATGTCGTGATGGAGCCAGAGGTGGGAGAGATTCCTGATGTGATTGATGGGACGCTTTCAGATGAGCGCTTAGCGGAGGAGTTGTTGTTAGAGATCGAGACGGAGGAGAAGAGAGATAAAGAGATTGATTAAATTCGTTGGTAGTGCGTTAAAGAATGGTGGGTCGAGTGGAATGCGGTTTGACACGATGTAGTATCATCACTCAGTTAAAAACGGCTCAGAAAATTA
>JANMIS010000789.1:0-11899 GCA_031375925.1 Synechococcales cyanobacterium OTE_70_concoct_197_sub | reverse complement strand
TCATACTAACAAGGAGGGGGAGTTCTTAGGGAAATCGGCTCCACGCGATACCGATTCCCATGCAGAAAACTCTGCGCGTAGCTCCTCGAGTTTTGAGACCGCCATAGTATAGGCGTCATTTCCAAGCAAAAGGCGATGTGGCGGATTTGGCGATTCGACGGCGTGCACAATCGCTGCAGCGGCTCGGACAGGGTCGCCTGATTGATGGCCCGATTGAGCTCGCAGGTGCCGTATGTTTTTATCGGCTGTCTCGGAATAGTCGTCGATCGGATGCTCTGTTGCGTTTGCGGAACGCCCAGCCCAATCCGTTCGGAATCCGCTTGGTTCCACAAGCATCACCTTGATTCCCAATGGCTCAACTTCCTGCCAAAGTGCCTCCGATACTCCCTCGACGGCGTACTTAGTTGAGTTGTAATAGCCAAGGGCAGGAAACGAACGCAATCCAGCGATGGAGGAAAGATTAACGATAAACCCTTTGCGGCGTCTTCGCATCCCAGGCAGGACGATATGGATCATTCGGCAGAGGCCGAAAACGTTGACATCGAACATCTTTCGGACTTCGGTTTCGTCACTCTCTTCTACCGCAGCAAAATAGCCGATTCCCGCATTGTTCACGAGCACATCAATGCTTCCAAAATGTTCTTCGGCAGCTCTAACTGCTTCTTCGGCTTGCGTTCGATTGGTCACGTCCAACTTGAGAACCAGTACGTCGCCGAGAGTGGACAATTCTTGAAGATCGGCCGGGTCGCGAGCTGTAACAACCGTCCGATACCCTAGTTCAAGAACATGCTTCGCAATTTGATTTCCAAATCCTGTCGAACATCCCGTAATAAACCAAACTGGCTTGACGGACTGCACTGAGTTTTTCGCGGATGACGTCATCTATAAACCTTCTCTATTGGCGGACTGTGGAATGGATCTTGCTAACCGGATAGAGCATTCCGCAGGCCAATTCGAAGGTGTTCATGGGAATTAGGAATGATGATCTGATCACAAATGATCATTTGTTCGCGAAATACGACCAAGCTGCGGGCGACAATCACGCGTACAAATCGGCGTTGTCCGTTGGCATCGTCGCCGTGCGCATCGTGCAACCCTATCGTTGCGAATCAACCAAAATGAGCATGATACAGGTTTCAACTAAACGTTGTTTTGCTGCAAATGGACTTAGACTCTTGCTCCAACGAAGTACCCGAGGCGAAGTTTGTTGGGGGTACCATTTTGGCATCAGCAATTGAAACCGAGAAGCGACGTGATCATGCATGGAAATGCACATCGCTTCGAACAGGATAAATCAGGTTGGTCTGCCATCCAAGTTTGACTGAGTGACCAAAAAACATCGACTATCGTGCCCGCTTAGGAATCAATGTGAACGAAATGACTCCATGTACAGCAGATGCGAGTTTACACGCAGTCTATCCTTGCCATACAACCCGGCACACTTGTTGCAATTCTTTATTGTAGCTCCTTAGTGCAAGGATTGCGCCACGATCGACCACTCCGAGCATAAGTTGGTGAGGAACATTTTTTGCATTGGGCGTTTCAGGCAGAACGCAGTGCGAACGTCGCAACAAACATCGAATGGATCGCCGAGAAAGAAAAGGACTTTGGAAACCTAGGTCATGCTGCCGAAACTCACGAGGATTTGGCGGTGGGACGAAGCGGAGAGGAGGCACGGAAACCCTCGGAAATGGATCAACAGCGAAGAGAGTGAGGCCGTCTCTGAAGTGCACCTCATGCCTCAAATGATCCTAGTTGCTGCAAGCGGTCGCATCGTAGGCTGCATCGATGAAGTTATTGAAGATTGTGTACAAATCATTTCGATTCAAGGGAAATATCAACATTCGAAGACTATTCCATGGGATTGTATTAAATGCATAGTCTCTCGTGTTTATTTAAATCGGGACAACGAAGAAACAATCCGAAACAGTTAGAAAAAGCAAGCGGTTGTCAAACAACGATTAAGCGTTGGTTCCATGGCTGTATTGCACAGTTGCTTGTGTAGCCTGATGAGAAAAGTTGGAAAACGCATTCTTATGGGTCGGAGACTTTGTAAGCAAACGCGTTTCTACGACTAGGAACTGACGTGCAATTCCGACCGCAAGTAATTGGCTGTCGATTCCTTTGCACCTTTTGTTGACGGTATCGCTGGTCGAATTCTTCCAAACAACATAACGAGATAACCGGTATGGGGATCGAGTGAACGACTGTCGCGAAATCTTACGGCGCGAGATTTGCTCTAAAGGCAGTTAATGCACCTCGGTGAACACCAACATTCCTGTCTTTTCGTTCCAACGTCGCCCCCATCTTCGTAAAAGCATCAACGTGTTAGCAGATATAAATACGATTGTTACAGAATCCGGGAAGCATGCTGTTGAGGATGAGAAACAAACGCCCACTTCCGTGCGGTCGTGGCACACTATGACGTCCGAGGCTGTGGTCGAGCAGCTAAAGACGGATCAAGCGAATGGCCTTTCGCAGACAGAAGCGAAAGCTAGGCTGGAACAGTTTGGACCAAATGCACTTTTACAAGCGAAACAGCGAACGGCTTTCGAGATTCTCATATCTCAGTTTCAGAGTTTGATTGTTCTGATGCTCGGAGCAGCGACGGCGATTGCGTTTGCCATGGGCGATCAAACGGAGGCCATCGCGATTCTAGTGGTGATCGTTATAAATGCGGCGATTGGTTTCTTTACCGAGTGGAAGGCGGCTCACGCTCTGCTTGCGCTGCAAAAGCAGGCAGTTCGAGTTGCTCACGTGGTTCGAGATGGTAAAGAGGCCGAAATCTCAGCAGCCGAGTTGGTTCCGGGCGATTTGATTGTCCTCGTCACCGGTGCTCGAGTGCCCGCAGACGGTCGAATCATCGAATGTGTGCGTATACTGATTGAGGAGTCTGCGTTAACCGGTGAATCGAATGCAGTACCCAAGTCGGCGGAACCGGTGAGTGACCAAAAAGCAGTCTTAGCGGATCGCCACAACATGGCTTTTTTGGGCACGACTGTTATCGACGGGCGTGGACGACTGCTGGTAACCGCGACTGGTCGAGAAACGGAAGTCGGCAAGATCGGTGTGCTTATCGACCAGGCGACCACACGTGCTACACCACTCGAACTAAAACTATCTCAATTGGGTAGATTGCTCATCGTAGTCACATTGGTGTTGTGCGTGATCATCGTTCTTGCAGGTTGGTTGCGCGGCGTAAGCAGCTTATGGCATATGCTGCAGATTGGTCTCTCACTCGCAATTGCTGCCGTACCGGAGGGACTACCCGCGGTGGCCACGATGACTCTCGCTTTGGGAATGCAACGCATGGCAACGATGCGCGCACTCGTTCGACGGCTTTCCGCAGTGGAAACGCTAGGTTCGACAACGGTTATCTGCACTGACAAGACGGGAACGTTGACCAAAAATGAAATGACCGTTTGTGCCTACATCTTAGACCAACGTCGTATCGAAGTCACCGGTAGCGGGTACTCTGTCGAAGGAACGTTTTCCGAAAAAGAGGTGCCCATTGACGTCAATACAGATGAGCAGCTCAAGTTACTTCTGCGCATTGGTATGCTTTGCAACGATGCAAAGGTAGAACGAAGCAATGGCAACGAAACCGTGCTAGGCGACCCGACCGAAGCGGCTTTGATCGTTGCGGGTGAGAAGGCAGGCATGACGCTTGCCGATTTAGCAGCGAAATATCCTCGGATTAGCGAGGTTCCGTTTGATAGCGTCAACAAGAGCATGTCCACTGTTCACCAAACGCCCGATGGAAAAAAGTTAACTTATGTCAAAGGAGCTCCAGGAAGGATGATCGATGCCTGCAGTCGTCAGATGAAGAAATCCAACGTGCAGACACTGACCGACGAAGATCGACAGAGATGGAAGCAAGTGAATGAAGAACTGGCGGGCGCTGCCCTGCGTGTGCTTGCCTTGGCGTATCGTGATCTTGATGAGGGATTTGATGAGTCGGATTTGTCTCGCGACTTGATCTTCGTTGGCTTGGTTGGAATGAGTGACCCTCTTCGACAGGAAGCCAAAGAGGCAATCGCAAAGTGTCGTGAGGCCGGTATTCGGACAGTGATGATTACGGGCGATCAGCAATCGACCGCGGCGGAAATCGCTGCACGGTTGGGAATCGATGTCGACCACGAAGGAAAACGTCTTAGGACCGTACACGGAAATGAATTGGAGGGGTTAAACGAGGAGGGCTGGCGGAAAGCTGTTGCCGACGCCGCTGTATTCGCGCGTGTTTCACCGGAGCACAAATTGCAGATTGTTGAGGCTCTGCAGCGACAAGGTCATATCGTCGCCATGACGGGCGATGGAGTGAATGACGCGCCTGCTTTAAAGAAAGCTGACATTGGGATCGCCATGGGGATCAAGGGAACAGAAGTGGCGAAAGAAAATGCCGACATGGTGATCACGGACGATAACTTTGCAAGCATCGTTGGAGCGGTTGAGCAGGGGAGGATCATCTATGGAAATATCTTACGTTCTATCCACTACTTGCTTTCTTGCAATTTCTCGGAGATTCTCACGGTGTTCATCGCCTTGATGATCGGCTGGCCCCTGCCGTTGGTTGCTTTGCAAATACTTTGGCTCAACTTGGTCACCGACATCTTCCCGGCTTTTGCGTTGGCATTAGAACCGTCCGCACCGGACATCATGAATCGCTCGCCACGCGATCCGAAAGAACCTCTATTGTCGCTGCGATTCATAGGTCTGATCGTTTCGCAAGGGTTGCTGTTAACCTCGGTAACACTAGTCGCTTTTGGAATCGGCATGAATTGGCATGGTGATGAAGGTGAAGGCCTTCTTCGCGCAACCACCATGGCGTTCATGACTTTGTCGCTTACGCAAATACTTCATGTTTTCAACGCGCGTTCTCAGACACGATCGGCTTTTACCGACCGGTTATTCACGAACGCCTGGTTATGGGGTGCCGTTGGACTCTGTGTAGCACTTCAGGTATCCGCGGTCTATGTGCCAATCTTACAGAGAGTCCTTCACACACTCCCGCCGACGCAAGCTGAATGGGGAGTCATCTCCCTTTGCGCATTCTTTCCCATAATCGTGGTAGAGTTGATTAAGCTTGCACGTCGACATAATAGAGCTTCTACTTAAGGAATGAAATGAAATGGTGAAAGTTCACGCAGCCCCGGGAGAAGTGTTCGATGTTGGACCCTTGGGTGATGCCTTGGCAAACACGAAAACAGGGACGCTTTTTAAGTCAGAGAGCATGGAGGTGATTCGACTGGTTTTGCCAGCCGGCAAAAAGATCGCACAGCATAAGGCACCAGGGGAATTAACCGTCCAATGCATCGAGGGACGCGTTCAGTTTACTGTGATTGACAAGACGGTCGAGCTTACAACGGGAACGATGCTCTACCTAATGGCCGCAGAATTGCATGCATTGAGTGCGGTCGAGGACTCGTCTTTGCTTTTGTTTATATCGTTAGTAAAGAAATTAGATTCGGTTCAGTGAATTCTCTTGTATCCTCTGCCTTGAGTCGCTCCTACATGTCGAATTTGTCATGAGGGCCGCATCGCTCCGCGACTCTCGTTGATTAAATCAGATATCCCGGTTTGCTCCGATTGCAATCCTGTTTTTGAAAGATGGGATGCGAATCTCTGAACCCCAAGTCGCGGCTATTCTGTCCGGCAGAATTTGAGAAGGTCCTCGAGCAACTGCTTTCTATGCGTAGCAAAGATCCCGTGGGATGCTCCTTCGTACTCAATGAGTTGGGCACCTTTGATTGCCTTGGCTGCGGGCCGGGCCGTTGCGTCGATGGGGACCGTCTTATCACCTGTCCCATGCACAATTAACGTCGGCAATTCGAATGCCTTGAGGTCTGGGCGAAAGTCCGTCGTTGCAAATGAATTAAGGCACGCCAAAGTCGCTTGCAGACCGGCTTGCATTGCAATGGATTGCGTCCATGCAAGCCACGCATCGCTTACGGATGTTGATAAAACGTCGACGCCGTAAAACTTTTTGAAGAATGATGTAAAGAACTGAGGGCGATCTTCCGTCAAACCCTGGCGCATTTGATGGAAGCCCTCTTGTGGAACGCCATGGGGGTTGGATTCATCCTGCATCATGTACGGGACGATAGAGGAAATGAGCGCAACGGAACGAACTTTCGAAATTCCATGACGGGTTAAATACCTGGCAATTTCGCCACCGCCCATCGAAAAACCGATGAGAGTGACGTCCGTTAGTTGGAGTGTCGATAAGACAAATGCCAAATCGTCGGAAAGCGTGTCATAATCGTATCCCTCCCAGGGTTGCCCCGATCGACCGAAGCCACGTCGGTCATAAGCTATTAGTCGAAAACCTGCATTCGCAAGTGGAACCGCAATGTCATCCCAACTATCGGCTGAGAGTGGCCATCCGTGAATCAATACCAACGGACGTCCTTTCCCCCATTCTTTGCAGTACAAAGCAACGTCGCCACGATGGACAATGGTAGACATATTTAGAACCCTTGGAGAATTGACTAGTACAGTTCTGCCCAAGCCGACTGCACGATCTGATCGCGCGGTTGAGAATCGACAGGCTTTAGTAAACGATGAGTAGTGCTGGACCGAAACACCAAATCGCAAGGGATTTGGGCCAGGAGGGCATCAGTTTGTGGTCGGTCCCACGTGATTCCTGGCAGGTGCCGAGTCGTAGTGCTCATCGCACTCCAAAACGGTTCTTCTACGCGGAGCAGAGCGTGTTATGAAACTTGGGCTTCCGAATTAACGGTTTCGGCGAGCACTGAGAGTGCTTCATCCGTTTCTTCTTCTTCGTTCAAATTCAGCTTCAGTAATTCAAGCGATTTATGGTATCCGAGAAGCTTCGCCCAGGTACACAAAGTACCATATGTCGCAATCTCATAGTGCTCTACTTTTTGAGCGCTCGCGATCAGTGCTGCATCCATCACCTCCGGCGACGCCTTCTCCTCCATCATCTGTGAGGCTTCCTTAATAAGACCTTTCATGGCTTCGCAAGACTTCGCACGAGCGTTCTTACCCGTTTGGGCGTATGCCTCCTCGACACGGCTCACTTGCACAAGGGTTTGTTTGAGGTGATTTTCGAAAGCCTTCTTTAAATCTTCGCTCGAAGCCTTCAAGGCCATTTTGGGTAATGCGTCGATGAGTTGTCGTTCTGCGCTATATATGTCCGTGAGTTCGTCATGATAAAGATCGGCTAAGTGATTCAGTGGCATAGTACGTTCCAAGTTTGAGCAATTAGTTTTGAAAGGCGATTGCTTCAACGGGTGGCTGGTCGCGAATAATGAGGAATGTTAAGCACGGACGCAAACGCTGCGCCCAAATGGTTAACTGCTTCGCAAATAAGCTACCGTGACGAGCAGGTTGGCCCTTCGTGCTTGTTCGGCAACCATTTCGAACGAACACATGGCAAATTGGTCGGTTGGGATTCATGGATGGAAATGCAAGAGTGAAAATTGGCAGGCGTTGCTTCATCGGCATGCGGTTTGCCTTGCCTGTGAATGTCGAAGGCAAGGCCTTCAAATACGTTTGAAGCATTCGGGTGCTCTTGCCTGGGTCAAATCCAACATTCCTCTGAAAGGGAAGTTACTATGATGAGAAAGTGTTTTACTTTAGGTCTCCTGTCCGTAGCGTGTGTTGCAGGTCTTTGCGAAACGAGCGAGGCTGGTCATCGCCATCGCTGTGCACGTACCAGCGGACACCAGACTCGTTGTGCTGCAGTCCAGCCGCAAGTGTGCCAATCTGCGAACTCCGGCTACTATGGCCAGTCAAACGCTGGCTATACACAATCATCCGGTCACAACTATGGCTCAAACAGCTACATGTTGAATACGTATGATTACAACAATCACCAATTCAATAACAATGGAAGTTCGTCATACCAAGGCAATGGTTATTTGCAATCGAGCAACGTTAATGCCTACGGAAACGTGAACGGAAATTCTGGCGGAATTTTGAACGGAAATGTCAATGGAAATGCCGGCGGAAATTCTAACGGAATTTTGAATGGAAATGTCAACGGTAACGCTGGCGGAAGTTCTAACGGAATTTTGAATGGAAATGTCAACGGAAACGCTGGCGGAAATGCTAACGGAATTTTGAACGGAAATGTCAACGGAGATGTCAACGGAGATACTGGCGCAAAGGTCAACGGAAATGTTGGCGGAAACACTAACATCCTAGGTCGTTAGGCGATCTTCGTTGAATGGTCGACTGTCAAGAATTGTACGAGCCCAATGGTGAAGTGTCATTCCATCGCAGATTTTGGCAATTGAAACGCTGTTTCCCCAAAGGAGAATTTTACGCATGGGCCAGCGGATCGAGGCTGGAAATTGGAGGTTCAACTGTGAACGCTAAATCGAAGATCCAATTCCAACTCTTTCGCGCGTTAATGGTATTTGCATGGACCGTTGGATACTTCCTTTCTACGGTCTTGGGGCAAGATGTCAGTCCGTCGACTCAATTGGAAAATGTCCTAAGGGAACGCGCTCGACTGGCCTCGTCAAGTGGAACAAGCCCATCGATCTCTTCCCCAACTGACACCGCTCCTATCGATCCCTTAGAGTCGGGGAGAAATCGGATGCTGGACACAGTGCTACTGCAGCATGAATCCAAGTTGCGTCAGCTAGTGGCGGTCATGCAGAAGATACACGACGCAAGGGTTCAAATTGAAGAAACCGATTCCTTTGAACCCGACGAGGCAGCACCGTACTCGTTTCTAAAGCTCGAGTCTCTACGCAACTCAATGGAGCAAGAAACTCATATAGAAAGGATGCTGAAGTCTTACAGCGACTCCTTGAAAAAAGCCGTGTTAGCATCAAAGACCGACCTTGCCGAAAAAGGAAAGGCTGTCGCAGGTCCTTCCAGGCGATCGGATGATCCTGCGAACAAAATCCCCAAGGCAAATATCGAGCACGAGTTTCGATTAGCTTCTCTCCGATTGGCTTTACAGCAGACTGAGCTTGAATTGACCAATGGCCAACTCGAGATCTGCGCGATGAAGCAGAAGGAGCTCAAAGCGAAGATAAAGGTCTACGCTAAGGGAGCCAAGTTTTCGACCGATGATCTGGAAACAAAGAAAGCGGAGCTAACGAATAGTAATTCCGCTATGCAAGAAATGCGGATCGCGTCGGACGTTCTTACGAGTCGATTGATTGCATTAAGGGTTCAGCTTGCAGATCTCAAGCAAGATTCTAAGCTAGCGATTGCGGACGATTTGGATAGGGAACTATCGGTATCGATCGAGATGAGCGAAGCTGTCAGGTTACACTCACTAGAGATTTCTGAGTGTTTGCTTGAAGCCATAGGACAATGGAAGCGACGCTTCGATTTGCTGACTGGCTCAAAGTACAACCTCTCAGATCTGAAAGATTGGAATAGTAGTCTCACAGACCTTTTGGAGCGTGTTGATACTCAACTGGAAACTATCCACCAAAAGACCGATGAATTCCAATTGAATGCATCGAAGTTATCGAACGCCAAGATCGTTGCAGAAAGTGGCATTCCGAATGAGGCATCTACCGCAAATCAAGAATCTAGACGCCTGATTGATTCCTCGATTTCGCGATGCGTACAAGAATTACAATCGCTCAAATCATCGTTAACTCGGTTTCGACAAGAGATGAAGGAAGCCATCGCCAAAACGTCTACCCTATGGAACTCAAATCCAATTGAATGGGTCATTGGCATATTTTCCTACGAATTGGTCGAGGTCGACGATGAGGGAATTCCAGTTTCCAGAGCGATTATCCTGATCTTTCTTATCGCACTTGGAGTCTACCTTTCCTTCTTGGCAAGCCGACTGCTTGCTAAATATCTATTCCCGTTCTTAGGAGTGAAACCAGGTGTTGCCGTTGCTATCCGTTCCATTCTCCGATACTCGCTTTGCATTTTCTTTGGAGTTGTCGCATTCAAGTTGATGGGAATTCCACTTACTGCTTTCGCTTTCCTTGGTGGAGCGGCAGCGATCGCGGTTGGTTTCGGAAGCCAGGACGTAATGAACAACTTCATGAGTGGAATCATTCTCTTGACGGAACAGCCCATCCGCGTGGGAGATGTGATCCTGCTCAGCGAGAACCAGTGCATTGTCACGCATATCGGAATGCGAAGTACGCGGGTCAGGAACTACCAAAATCATGAGTTAATCGTTCCAAATACAATGCTCATTGAGAAAATGGTCACCAATCTGACCCTAAGCGATAATCTGCTGCGTCTGGTCGTCCCCATTGTTGTGGACCGAACCGAACCGATCAAAGAATCAATGAGATTGATTATTGACGCTTTGAAGAAGGAGAGCCGTGTCCACCAAAAAATGGAACCCATCGTGCTGCTCAAAGAAGTTGACACCTATTACTTAACACTGGAAGTTCATTTCACGATCGAGTTTACGGATCCGATGGAGAGCCTAGTGGCCCAAAGCAATATTCTTGCTGTAATCGGACAATTGTTCCCCACCAAAGTGACTGAAACGAAAGACGATGCAGAAGCCTCGAGTGAATCCACAAACACAGAATCGAGTTCGATTGCGGATGCTGGGAAACTGACGAGGGATCAGCTGGAAAAGCAGATCAAGAACTTGCAAGCGATATTGGTTAGGAAGAAATGAACCATCGGATGCAGGGGTGAAGTAGACTCACAATAAACCGTGCGCTTGCACACGGTTGGAGATTACGGAAGCAGGACGTGTTGCTCCGTTTGGATGAGGGCCTTGAGCAATTACTTTGGTTTGTTACCAGCTCGCTCGTTGACACGCCCATAAGCATCTTCGGCAGCCAATTTAGCTTGATCCCACGGCATAGTTGTATCGCCGCCGACAGCTTCCCAGCGTTTCCTTGCCTCGACTTCGCGTGACGTCCAGTCCAATCCGATCGCAGGATCATAGGCTTCCCAACCGGACTGATAAGCGAGTTCGTAGTCCTCATAAGAATAGTCTTCGGAGTAGTATGGACGGCCTGCGTAAGCGTTCCGCCAATAGGTGGCCTCAACGGTTGGATCCAAATCCTCTGCGATCGATTTCCCTGCGAAGGCGCCTGCAACGCCTCCTGCAATAGTTCCCACTACAGTTCCAATGGGGCCAGCGACCGTTCCGGAGACTGCGCCAACTAAAGCTCCCCCCAATGCAGCCCCAACGCCCGTTCCGACTGGATGCGAGCCTGGTGCGCCGGTAATGGGGTCTTCATTGCTCAATTCACTCTGCGTTTTTTTGTTAACACTAAATTTAGAATTCATCTTCTACTCCAACTCATTCTTTTAATAGGGCTTCCAACTTCGACGACAGTCGACCTTAGTCCAAACAGCAATTGCTATGCCGAAGTGCTGGGTCTGAGGAAGTGCAGTGGCTCGTATGACGATTTGACAAAGAATTCAGGGTCGCAAAAAGTTAATCGTATTTTCAAGTGCAAGCTACTCACTGGTTTGGCACTGCGTTTGCGTAGATTGACCGTTCCAAGAAGCTTGTTACTCGATATTGAGCGAATCCACTTTAATTCTTTTCAGCCAAAGGCCATTGCACATGGAAAACTTAGTACTTTACGGGAAAACCATTGCATTTCTCGCCACGGATGGATTCGAACAGATCGAGCTTACCGAACCATGGTCGGCACTCAAAAATGCAGGAGGCACGGTTAAGCTGGTTTCTCCCAAGATTGAAGGAACGATTCGTGGCGTTCACCACGACGTCCCTGGTGATGAGTTTATTGTAGATGTGAACATCTCAGACGCGAGTGTGGAGGAATACGACGCATTGGTCCTGCCAGGCGGTGTATTCAGTCCAGATGCATTGCGGATGGATGAGGATTCCGTCAATTTTGTTCGTTCCTTCTTCGCTGCCCACAAACCCGTTGCTGCAATATGCCATGGACCTTGGTTGCTAGTCGAAGCAGCCGTCCTTGAAGGACGAAAACTCACGTCTTGG
>JANMIS010000757.1:0-5165 GCA_031375925.1 Synechococcales cyanobacterium OTE_70_concoct_197_sub | reverse complement strand
CGCGTATCAGAGTATTAGATTGCAAAGTAACCAAGGAAACGCAAGGTGAATTTTTTGAACGCGTCGCCGACTATATGCCTTGTTTTCCCGACAGTTGTCGTAATAGCTTCTTTGTCCGCCTAATAAAACTGAGGAACGACTTTCCGAATGGAAGCTTCGAAATGAAGCTTATCGCGACATGAACCTTCTTCCCTGGATTAAAGCTGTATCGGTCTCCTATATGGTGAAATGCTACATCGCCGCACAGCAAGGCACTTTTGTAAACATTTTGTTTTGCAACGAGTTTTGTCATCTCATCCTCCATCACCGTCATTGGCACTCCTTCACGATACCACCCGACAACATCATGAAAGTTTTTGCGCTTCAAGTGTGGATTGTCAGAATAGGTTCTAATCGAGGGTGATTCATTTGATAAAATTCCGAAATTGGTTCGACCAATTACTCGTTGCTCACTTATTTTAGCTTCGCCCCAGTCCCGAATGAGCACGATCCCCACGTCTTTGTGGCTTTCCAAAATGGCGACGCATTCTTTCAAATAGGAGTGACGCCTAACCACAATCCAATCATCCTGGAGAAACAGAATGTAAGGGCCAGACGCTGCTCGGATTCCCATATTTGAGTTGGCTCCAAGCCCTTTATTTATTTTACCATAGCTGCGGACGTCGAAGGGTAGAGCATCAATAATCTCCAGGGTTGATGCGTCACTTCCATCATCTGCAACAATTAACTCCAATCGCTCTCTGGGGTAATCTGTACATGCCAGGAATGTTTCCACAGCGGCTACTAAAGTATGTGAACGATTGTAGGTAATGAAAACTACGGAAACGAGTGGAAAGTTATCGAAAGACATTTTACAGTTGGCTTGTCGGTATTTCGGGAGGACTAAATCAGACTCATCGTGCCCATTGACATCATTCGCAAAAACGGCTAGCAGCTACCTAGGCGACAGAGGAGTTCAACGCTTAATAGCTTCGAATTAGCGGCATCGATCGTGACTTGGGCCTAGGCGGCTTTTGCAAGCAGTTATGTCGGAGTTCCGTTTTTCTGTTGCCCAATAAAAACGGACTGCCCGAATTTGTACCGACGAATCGGCGAGAGCGCTGGATTTACGGACGAGCCCAATCAAGAAATTATTGGCATCAAAAAGCTCATGCTTCGCGGCTTTAATTCTGATTCAATGCTCGAAGTATGCCTTGGGTCGCAGCCTCGCCCGAATACGCTCTGATTTTCTCTCTTGCGAAGGATCCCATAATTCGGAGTTGTGTTTTGTCCGCTAACGCCCTCTCAACGAGGCCAACAAGCTTTGGAAAGTTGTCCCATTCGAAGACATGCCCACTTTGTCCTTCCACTATCAAATCGTCCGCGCAGCCCACTTTATCGGAAACGAAACATGGTAGGCCGAATTGCATTGCCTCGTTCACCACTAAGCCCCACGTGTCATACTTCGAGGGAAAAACGAGGAAGTCCGCAGCTCCAAAATACTCACCCAAGCCGGACTGGTTTACGAAGCCTGGCAGGATCACTTTCCTTTGTCGAACAAGATCTGTAAGCTCTACTTTTACTCTCTCAAATAGTGGGCCGTCCCCTAACATTATAGTGACCAATTCGTTATTGTTTTGAAAACGCTTTGCAAGTTCGACCATCATCATTGGCTGCTTCCTATCGATCATCTTCCCGCTAAACAAAACCACAGTTTGGTTAGGCAGGATGCCTAGCGCTTTTCGTCTTTCCTCGCGAGTCTTCGCTTTGGATTGATGTTCAAACAACTCAGAATCTACATTGTATGGGGAAAAGAAAAGCCGCACGTCTTGAATACCTCGTTCTCGCAAATGAGTTAGAGATTTCTTCCCTACGTAACAAAAAGCGTCCACATGCGAATAGAACCACTTCAAGTAAAATTCCCGAAGAACGCGTTTAACACCGAGTCGTTGACTCAAATCGCAAAACTCCCCCCTAAGCATGATCTTATAGTGTAAACTCTTTTTGTTTTGAAGAAGTTGGCGAGCAAAAGCGTGCATGTAACCATGCAACAGAACCCAGTCAACTTTGCGATGTGTAACGTGACTTCTGAGATTTTTAATTCTACAATTCGCAACTTTTTCAATTGGCGATCGACTAAGAAACTCACTTTGATATCCATCGAGGAGATTGCCATCCCATTGAAAACTGAGCCCGAAATCCCGGTCTATTTTGTCTGTCACACCATGATCGCTGAAATAGTAAACGGTAGATTCAATGCCCTCCTTCGCTGATAGTGTACGCCAAATAGGAACATGGTACTGAACGGGATGGGTTACAAAAATGCCTATTTTCGTCG
Source organism: Synechococcales cyanobacterium OTE_70_concoct_197_sub (assembly GCA_031375925.1). GTDB lineage: Bacteria > Cyanobacteriota > Cyanobacteriia > Leptolyngbyales > Leptolyngbyaceae > JAAFJU01. Next base: position 2,848 of record JANMIS010000757.1, on the reverse strand, counting down.
GATTCATTACGACTCCGTTTCACCGGAAAAAATTGTTGTGAGCTGATTCGTAGGTGAAACGGTAGCTGTGACAAGCATGTTCTGACTAAGTACTGCTGGAAAAGAGCCACACTCTGCTGCATACAAAACCCGGAAAGGAAATGAGCCAATTTCCCAGATTACCCGTCTAACACTACTCTTCCATCCATGAGGAATGGGCTTGTCTTCAAACACTGTGACTGTTTGGAATCCGTTCGCGGAAAGGCATTGATGAATCGATTTCGGTGTAAACGCTAACTCGTGTGTTAAATCGCCATACCGAATGGAATTGCCAAAGATACCCATTGCGTTTGGCATGTGCATGATGAGGAGCCCATTTGGCGACATTCGCGTTCGCAAACTCGCGAGCAAATCAAAGATCTCTTGTCGCGTCAGATGCTCAATCACATCCATTAAAAAAATGACGTCCAAGTTTTGCATTCCGAATGCTGCCGCATCGAATATGCTTCCATGGCGTGCTTCCGTAATTCCGTATTGATGCGCCAGTGCTACTTGCTCCTTGGATGAATCAATCCCTTTGAGATTCTTGTACCCCCATTCTTTTAAGCAACCCAAAAGCCAACCGTAACCACAACCTAAGTCAACTATGTTCGCATTCTTGTTGGCAGGTAGAAGGGGACGGACGATTCGATTGAGATAAACAAACTCCTTCAGGTCCAAAGTGGGATTCTTAGTTGGATTTCTACCTGCCTGCCCAGTTGAAACATAGCTTGCATAAAGCTTTTCTTTCCAGCTATCCTTCATGCTTCGTTATCCGATCTACGACTTCTTTATTATTTCGTTTTTGTCGTCGTGCAAGAGTTTCTAAAATTACTTCGGCTCGGCGATCCATGCAATGGCAGCGAACGCATTCCAAATGACCATCTCTTCGTGTCCTCTCTCTCTCATCTGGATTCGCAAGATAATACCCAATCTTCTCTGCCAACTCGCTAACGCCTTGAAAATACGCTGCGTGCACCCCTTCTTTAAATAAATCTGTAGCTTCCTTAGTTCGCTGGTGTAACATGAAACCTCCCACTGCTGGAATCTGAAAAGTTCTCGCAGTAACTTGGTCACCCGAAGCCCCCCCTTTTAATCTCTTACGTAACAACCCGAGGTTAATTCGAGACTGCTGCATCGACAATGTGTAAAGGTCCCCAAGCACCTCACAACCTTGAATTGCACCGACCAATTCTTCTCTGGTTGACCGTTCCCAGTAGCTCCCCCAAATTTTCATGTTAATTTCGGGAAGCCGTTGAGCAACCTCCGCCAAAAATTGCTCCTTTTCGAGATCCCAGGTACCGATGAATGAGACGTCACACGAATATTTCTGTGATTTCCAGGACTCTGGTTTTGGTGGAGCGTGAACATCTGGATCAAACGCATGATTTACCGCAATAACCTCTACGGAACTGGAGAGTGTTTTTACATCGTCGATACCAAAGCTCTTGGTCGTAAACCAGTAGTCGTATTTGCTAACGCATTCGGGAATCCACTTCCCGTAGGCGTAAAGAGTCGTATCTGGATAAAACTGCACAAGTGTACGATTGCGATGTCTGAGTACATCCAGAGTTTTAGGTGAAACACCCCACCCCTTAAATACGACTACAACATCGGCATTCAATAGTGTGTCGGCACGTAAAATTGCTTGATTATATTCCCCAATATAAAGTGGCGTAATTAAGCGATTAAGAACTCTTGAGACGAATTTTGTAGACCGGGGGAAAAACAAATTCGGATCGACAGTACTTACGATTTTCCCGGCTCTTCGAAAAGCAAACGCCAGAGAACGTGCATCACTACCGAACCATTGGTCGCCAATAAAAAGTACTTTTTCGATTTCCAATTGACTAACAAGTCCTTCACCGCTTCAGGGAATTCAATATGTTTTCACAGACTATTTAAACCAAGGCTTAATAGACTTAATTGAGCCAATCAGCTCTTCTTTGACGATGGTGTAATTGTTCTCAATTAACGTCTCGAGCTCAGGCTGCCATTGGTCATATAGCTCAATGCCCAAGCAGGTAACTTTCCCGATTCGATAACCTGAATCCTTACCAACAAGATCAAATACGTCTTTTAAATAAGATCGTTGCCCCATCCATCTCCAGTTGTACTCAAACTGAATGCACTGGATGTCGCGTTTTTCCAGCATTTTTTTACATCCGCGTATCACCGAGAGATCGTGGCCTTCTGTGTCGATTTTAATGAAGTCGATACCTTGGATTCCCTCAGATTCAGTGTAGCTATCAAGTGTATGCAGTTTTACGTTTTGTGTTTCAGTGCCATGCGTCACACCGTTTACCAAAGAGTTGGTTCCAGCATTTGGCGATACTACTTGCAATACTCCGGTTCCCGCAATGTCCGAAAAAGCAGCGTTTATCAGGTAAACCTTTGAGTTAATACCGGCGGTTTCTTGTTTTAGGGTTTCGAAAGTTGTGTCGCATGGTTCCGCGGCGTAGATTATCCCGTTCTCGCCCACTATTTTCGATGCAAATTTTGTCATGATACCTTTGTTTGCACCGATATCAAAAAAGGTGACGGATTTCTTCGATTTTAATGCCAAACGAAGAACACCACCTAGGTAATCAAATTCACCATTGAATCGTTGGTCATTTTCGCCATCCAATCGCCCAGAATTAAGAAGAAATCTTCCGGTCCGAGAAAGCAACTTCCGCCCTAAGAGTTTTCGAAGGGAAAGCGAAACCAACCGGCGAAATGAAATCATACTAATTTGGGAATGGGCAAGTTGACGACGAAGCTTATGCGAGCTGAACGGGCTCGTCATTTAATAATAAGTGAGACGAAGCGCTTTCAATTCGGTTTTTCG
>JANMIS010000742.1:0-2219 GCA_031375925.1 Synechococcales cyanobacterium OTE_70_concoct_197_sub | reverse complement strand
ATCACCCCAATCACCGGAATCCCCGTGCGTTCCTCTAACCAGTCAATGCCCGACTGCAACAGTTCGCGCTGACCCCGAAACTTATTAATCACAAACCCTTTGATCAACGCCCGTTCATCCGGATCCAAAAGTTCCAAAGTTCCAATGATATGGGCAAACACGCCACCCCGATCGATATCCGCCACCAACACCGTCGGCGCATTCAAATACTTCGCCACCCGCATATTGGTGAGATCGCGATGCTTGAGATTGATCTCCGCTGGACTGCCCGCCCCTTCACAGACGATCATGTCAAACTCTTCCGCTAGACGCCGCAGCGAGTCTTCGATCGCCTGCCAACCCACCTCAAAAAACTGATCATAATAATCAACAGCACTCACTCGCCCCACGACCTTCCCCTTCATCACCACCTGAGACGTCATATCTCCCTGAGGCTTCAGCAAAATCGGATTCATCTCCACCCAAGGCTGAGTCCCCGCTGCCCAGGCCTGAACCGCTTGAGCATGACCAATTTCCCCGCCCCCCGCTGTCACGTAGGAGTTAAGGGCCATATTTTGACCCTTGAAAGGCGAAACCCGCCATCCGCGCCTTGCCAAAATTCGGCAAAGGGCAGCAGTAATCAGCGACTTCCCTGCGTGGGAGGTGGTCCCAACGACCATAACTGCTTTCATCTAAAATCTCCGGGGGCTAAAAGAGGGACGAAATTGAGCTAATAATCTAGCAATGCACTAAAAATGCACTAAAACGGAAGCCTAATCCAACGCGTTAGGGAATTGTAAAGCCGATCGCGCCAAGTGGCTTTGAATTCAGCGCGTCCTCGACCTTGCCACCGATCGATCAACAAACGACCCAAAGGCGTCACCCGAAAACTATCCGTCAACCCCTGACCATCTACCTCGCGCCGCAAAAGTCCCACCTCAATCATCCACATTAGCTCCACATCGGCGATCAGTTCGGTAATGGGCCACTTGGTGTAGCCACTCTCAACCCCCGATCGACCGGATAGCGCCTGCAAGCTAACGCTACTCTGAACCATCGCCTCGTAGGTTTGCAAATGGAAAGGGGCACAGCGCACTGCTCTTTCAGCTCGGAGAATCGTCCGATTGGGATAGGAAATAATAGGATGATAACTGGGGTTCATAGGGCTTAGGCTTATCTCAAATTAGGACGAAAAAGGGCGGCCAGAAGAAGTTCAGACACCATAAAAAGCTTTCTTCATAAATATAACCTCAATCCCAGGGGTTCCCCGCCATTGCTTATAAAGTTAAGTCGGGGACAGACTTGATAAAAGTGGATTATGTCGAATTTCTTACATTTTTCCAAAAAACCTGAACTTAATCAAAAAATCACACTAATATTTCTACTAGGATGTGTTCACCCCCTTGTTGGATTTTTGGGATATAAAAATTTTATGAGTGATTTTAATCGAGACGACTCACCGATGCCTCCCACTGAGCCGCGCAAAAAACTGTCTTCTGATGAACTCATTGCCCTATTTTTGGCATTTACCGGAATTGGCACGATCTTGTTTTGGACCTTGGGGCAGAAGACTTCGCCTATTAACTTGGGGGATTTAGGGACGGGCGGTACACCCTTCATGAGCGCAGATAGCTCCCGATCGACCCCTAATGGAAATGCCAATAACAACTCAGTGAATGGGGCCGCTTCTGCGACTGATGCAAAAGCAAAAACCGGAAATCTTTCAGGGGCAGCAGCGCCGATCGCACCCACGGAACGCACCCCCACTGCCATCACTTCCAATAGCACAGAACCCGTTCCCGTTGAGAGTACCCAGCTTGAATCTACCAAAATAGAAGGGACCGCAGGAAATAACGCAGCCGTTAATCCTACCGCCAATTCTTCTGGTGCTCCTGCGCCGATCGCCGCCAAGGCGACCGCACCTGCCCAGGGAACCGTCGAACAACCCAGCATGCCAAAAGCCTTCAGTGATGTATCCGATGACTCTTGGGCAAAGCCGGCGATTTTGGCGCTATCAAGTCGAGGCGTCATTGGAGGCTTCGAAGATGGCACCTACAGACCTGACCAACCGATCAATCGGGGCCAGTTTGCAGCCATGCTCCAGAAGGCCTTTGAAAAGCCTCGGGTCAAAGAAGCGATGACCTTTACGGATATTAAGAGCGGAAGCCCCATGACACCTGCCATTGAAGAGGCAACTCGCACTGGCTTCATGAACGGTGCCGATCAGCGTGGCATCGTCG
>JANMIS010000734.1:0-1230 GCA_031375925.1 Synechococcales cyanobacterium OTE_70_concoct_197_sub | reverse complement strand
TCCCGAAAACGCAGCTAAGGGGTCACTTTTTCGCAACCAAGCCCAACTATACCTGCCCCATTGCAACTTATCAATCGGGCAACGACCACTTTCTAAAGGACTTCGAAGCGCCAACCTGCGACCTCCGCAAACGCGTTTCTCGCGACCCAGCTGGCTGTTTTGGCTAAAAACCTTCGTATTGAGGTGCTTCTTGGTCTTTTGACGCTTGGTTGAGGACTGAAATCACGCGCGTACGTTCGCAGCTTTTGTGTTTCTTATTCAAGGTTTACTAGCAATCATGAGCTTACTCTGCGGTTGGCAACGCACATTTGCCGTAGGGGCAAATCTCTCACCGCTATCACAACCGAGTGCGGTATTGGGCGTCACCGATTTGTTTGGCCTTTCGTCCAATCAAAATCGATTAGCAACCATGTCCGTTTGGTCCTATTCAGATTGGGGTTTTCCGTTAAAAAAGCAAGTTGTGAGCGGTGTTTTCCCAAATCAAAACTGAATAGGCATAAGCGAAATGGCAAAGAAGAGTATCTCGGATGTGGATTGTCAGGGCAAAGTCGTGCTCATGCGAGTGGATTTCAATGTTCCGCAGGATGATTCGGGGGCGATCACCGACGACCGTCGCATTCGAATGGCGCTGCCATCCATCGAATCGGTGGTCAAGCGAGGCGGCAAGCTTGTTCTGATGAGCCATCTCGGTCGCCCCAAAGGCAAAGGGCCTGAACCCGAATATACGCTTCGGCCAACCGCCGAGAGACTTTCCGAACTCCTGGGACAGCCCGTTGTCTTTGCTTCCGATACAGTCGGTGCCGACGCTGAAGCCAAAGTCAAATCGCTTCAAAATGGCGGCGTGCTGGTTTTGGAAAACGTGCGGTTCAATCCGGGCGAAAAAGATGGCGAACCGGTCTACTCTAACAAGCTAGCCAGCTGGGCCGACATCTATTGCAACGATGCGTTCGGAACTTGCCATCGATTGGAAGCCTCGATGGTCGCTGTTCCCACGGCCATGGGTAGCAAGCCCAAGGTGGTGGGGTTCTTGGTAGCCAAAGAGATTCAATATCTAAGCGATACGATCGCTAATCCTCAACGCCCATTTGTTGCGATCCTGGGCGGTGCGAAAGTCAGCGACAAGATCAATGTCATCCAAAATCTGCTCGGCGTTTGCGACCAAGTTTTGATCGGTGGAGCGATGGCTTACACGTTCTCGTTGGCTCAAGGAGGGGCAACCGGAAAAAGCCT
>JANMIS010000706.1:0-3127 GCA_031375925.1 Synechococcales cyanobacterium OTE_70_concoct_197_sub | reverse complement strand
CTCAAAAATTCGGGGCAGCACATCATCTGGAATGCCACTGCCACTGTCAATAATTTGAATCTGAATTTGATTAGAATTTACGCTTCGAGCAATGATTTCTAAGGTGCCTTTGCCCTGCATGGCTTGAATGGCGTTGTGGATGAGGTTGTTCCAGACTTGGTTGAGTTCGTCGGGGTAGCATTCTATGGTGGGTGGGGCTTGGTAGTCGAGTTTGACTTCGATGCCGACGCGCAGTTGGTTTTCATACAGCGTAAGGACGGTGTCGAGTCCGTCGGTGACTTGGGCGGTGGTGCTGTTGGTGGAATGGTCCCGGCGGGCGTAGCTTTTTAGGGCGAAGACGATTTTGGCGACGCGATCGACGGCCAGTTGAACGGTGGTGCTGTTGCCTTTGAGTCGGGCGACATTGTAGGCCACGTCTAGGATGAAGTTGGATTGGGGATGTTGTAGAAGGTCTGCAAAGGGGGTGAGATTGTCGTAGATGCCCATGTCGATGAGGCTATCGGCGACTTGGCGCGAGTCTTCCATGCCTAGGGCTTCGAGTTCTGGAGTTAGTTTGCGTTTGGCTTGCCGTTTTTCTTTGGTGCTGAGGAGGGGGGTGCTGCTGAGGCTGCGATCGATGAGGTCAAAGAATTGCGATCGGAGGCGATCATCTAGGATTTGCATCAGTTCTGGCAGTTTTGCAAGCGAGAGATCCAGGGCCTGAAGGGAGTTGCCGCTGGCGGCGCGGATGGCTCCGATCGGCGTATTGATTTCGTGGGCGATGCCTGCGACGAGTTGACCGAGGGCAGCCATTTTTTCCGATTGCACCAGTTCGAGCTGGGTGGTTTGGAGGTTGGTTAGGGTTTCAGAGAGTTCTTTGGTGCGATCGTTGACTCGGAGTTCGAGGGTTTGGTTAATATCTTCTAGGTTTTGAAACGAAGTCTGGAGTTGATTCGCCATGCTACTAAAGGAGGTGGCGAGTTCTCCTACCTCGTCCGATCGATCGAGATTTGGGGTACGGCTCCAGTCTCCGCTGGCAATGGCGCGGGCGGCACGGTTAAGGTCGCCAATGGGGCGCACCACCCAGCGCACAGTCCAGATGCCAATGCCTAAGGCCAATCCCAATGCGCCCAGGCTCAGGAGAATGGTGTTGCGTCTGTTTTCCTGAATTTGGCTCATGAAGTCAGACTCTGGAACCACGACGGCCACCAGCCAATCTAGGCCAGCAGGATCGCTAAACGGCAGAATTCTGACAAATTGCGATCGGCCCTGGTTATCCACAAAGTTAAAACGCTTTTCGGTTTTGAGGGTTTCGATGGGGAAGCGGGTTTTGAGGGTTTGGGCGGTGGATTGGGTGAGGGGATTTTTGCTGTCGATCGCTTGGATCAATTCGCGTTTTTCTGAGTCGATGCGGAAGGGGAGTTCACTACTGGAAGTCGCGATCAATTTTCCACTGCGCTCCATAATGAAGACTTGGCCTGTGGCGCTGATTTTAAGGGTGCTGAGATATTTGCCCAGATAGTCCAGTCGCAATGAAGCAATCAAAATCGCATCCAGTTGTCCTTTCGCATTTTTTAAGGGATGCATTTCGCTAAGAATCAAAGTGGGTTCTAAAAACGAAACGTAGGGTGACGTCCAGATGGGTTTTCCGGCTTTGGCGGCCTGCATAAATCCGGAGTGTTTTCGCACATCAGCATTGGCGAGTTTGGAGGCGACGACGGTTCGATCGCCTTTTTCATTGGTGTCGTAGGAGTAGAAAGTTTGCTGGGTGTCTTCACCAGAGTAGTTAAGCCGTAGGGTGCCGTTGGAGAGTTTTTCGGCAGCACGGTAGTTGCTGTTACCCATGGCGATGCTGGTGATGTTGATGTAGGGATAGCCTTGGATTTGGTGCCACAGAAATTTTTCCCAGCCTTCGACTTTGGTAGGGTTCAGGGTTCCGGTGGCGATTGCGTCGAGTTTGGCTTGGTTCAGTTGCTTGGGAATTTGAACGTGGGTGTCTAAGTTATCCACGACCCGACTGCCCACTTCATCCATCAGCTTGTTCGCAAGATCGTTAACGGATTGTTCGCTGTTGCGATAGGACAGGTAGCCGATCAGTCCGACAGCTCCCAGAAGCTGCAAAATAAACGGAACGATTAAGACAACGCCTAAGGGAAAGGTTTTGCGGTTTGATTTGGGATCGGGTGGGGGGAATGGATTTGGGATTTGTGCTTGCTTTTGTGGGGGAGTGCCGATCGCCATGGTCAGGAATCCTAAAGTTGATGGCCTTTGCAAGGTACTTATTATGCCTGAAAACCGAAGACTGTAGGGGCATGGCGATCCAATCGGCCTTGACACTGCAAGCTTTCGTTTCCCGAACCCAACCCCACGAAAAGCACGGAGATCCGATCGTCCCCATCCCAAAAGCCCTAAACCGAAACCTTAAGCTTTTGTTACAATGGATAAACTCACCATCACAAGGTCTTCCATGCTCGCCACCCCTCTACTTATCACCAAAGAACTCTCGAACCTCACCTACAGCGCCACCCCGCGATGCTTTGATGAAAGCTGGACTGCGCCCCTCTCGACACTCTTGGGATTGGGACGGGCGGCGGGCGCTGATTTTGTAGAATTTTTCCTAGAGTGCGTTAACTACATTAGCTGCATGGCCGAAGATGATGCCATCACTAGCATTGCGCCCCGTCTTTCCACAGGCGCAGGCGTTCGCGTATTTCGAGGTAAGGCAGACTGCTACGTCTCTACCAACGATCTCTCTTTCAATGGCTTACGTCTCGCCCTCGAAAAAGCACTGGGCATCATCGGTTTGAGCTTGCCAAGTTCCAACGCTTTTATTCCCGAAATCAATCTCGAAATCCTTCGGGACTACGGCAAAGCGCGCGGCAAAGAAGGTTGGCTAGCCGCATCCACCTCTATGGAACAAATGGGCGAAGTCCTGCTCTCCGCAAATACCGCCCTCGCCAAAAGAGCTAGTCATGTTCAATCCCGCAAAGCCGCCTATTTCCGCGATTGGCAGGAAGTATTGGTAGCAGGCAGCGATGGAACGTTTGCCCGTGACATTCGCCTCACTCAATCGGTTGGCTACAATCTATTGTGCGTAGACGGCGATCACCGATCGAGTATCAACCAGCGCGTCGGCAACACCAGCGAC
>JANMIS010000689.1:0-12020 GCA_031375925.1 Synechococcales cyanobacterium OTE_70_concoct_197_sub | reverse complement strand
CGCCAAAATCGCATCAATCATTAATTCCCGTCCCCGTTCATTTCGCCGGGTATCAAATCGCTTCAATCGCTGCAACACCGCCTAAAAAACTTCACTCCCTGCAATCACGATCGGCTGCAATTGCCACTCCAGCAGCTTCTCCACCTGCACCTCAACAAACGCCTCATCTAGCGAGAACTCCGAAAAATCCCGCCGCTTTAATTTTTGAGTGCCCATTCCCAAAAATCCTCTATGAATTAAAGTTTTTCATCGTCCGTTGGATATCGCGTTGGTCATCCTTACGACGACTATCATCCCGTTTGTCATGAAGCTTTTTACCGCGCACCAAAGCCAGATCAATCTTCACCTTGCCGCCCTTGAGATACATCTTTAGCGGCACCAGCGTCAGCCCGTCCTGCTCCACTCGACTGGTTAATTTACGGATTTCCTTACGATGCAGCAGCAGCTTGCGCGATCGGCGTTCCTCATGATTAAAAACCTGCGCCGTAGTCCCATGGGGCGACACATGCACATTGTTCAGCATCACCTCACCATTGCGAATCGAGGCATAGCCATCCCGCAGATTTGCACGACCTTCGCGAATGGATTTCACCTCAGTCCCCACCAGCACAACGCCCGCTTCAACGGTCTCTAAGATTTCATACTGAAACCGCGCTTGACGATTATCCGCGATGATTTTAAAACCATCTCCGGCAGATTTATTGCCTTTAGCGTTATTTTTAGCATTATTTTTAGTATTCATCTTAACTTCTCTAAATTCACAATTCTAAAGCCCTGCAAACCATTCATAACCTTGATCTTCCCAAAACCCCTTTACAGGATTGAGTCCATAGTTGGCGGTGGCGATCAGCAGGGCACGATCGGTCCGATCGCGTAACCACTGCGGCGGCACTAGGGATTCAGTAAATGTCAGGCGTGTAACCCACTTACTCAGCTTGTACCCCAGTTTAATCGGCGACGCGAGCCTTAGCGGTGCGCCATTGCCCATGGGAATCGGCTGACCATTCATTTCATCGGCCAAAATAGTCTGAGGATGAAGCAATGATGCGATATCCCAACTTTCATAATAACCATCAGCGGATTGGATGTAGACATACTTGACAGAATTTGACGGTTGGGCCAGTTTGACCAAATCCCGCAGCGGCACTCCCGCCCATTGGACAATGGCCGCCCAGCCTTCGACGCAAACATGCCGAATCACCATAGATCTGCGGGACAGGTTAGATAGCTCGGGTAGGGATAAGCTCAGAGGTTTTGCCACCGATCCGTCGATCGTCAGCCGGAAAGCCGCACGATCGAACGCTGGTACGTAGCGCGAAAAGCCGTTAACCAAGAGTTTATCTGGTTGGATCCGATCGATCGCAAACTCCGGCACAATCGTTTGCCCTTGAAGAAGGGCTTCTAAGCTTTCATTAAAGCCCTGCGTTCCTGCCCCCACCAAAGAAGCCAAATCCGCCGAAGCGCAGCCATTCAAGGTCAAGCCCATCAGCCCCAATCCGGACGCGCTAGCTAACTTCAAAAATTTTCGTCGTGCAATCATACTTAAAAAATCTCAACCACGGAACAGAGGCTTGGCATTTGGAAAGTCGTGTACTGTGAGAGGAATAAAAGCCGTTGCTTTTAGCATTATAGATTTGTCTTCGCATCACTTTGTCTTTGCATCATCTAGTGTATCTGCCTGTTGCAACCTTAAGACGCCATGCTCTTCGTTTTCCATGACTTCACCCTCGAAACCATCCGTCCAACATCCTCAGCTTAAGACCGTTCTGGCAATCGCTGGAATTGTCCAAGTCTTGGCCGCGATCGGACTCGTCGGCTATTTATCCTATCGCAGCAGCAGTACCGCCCTGGAATCTATTGCCAATCGAGTTTTAGACCAGGTGAGCGATCGGGTGCTAGAACATCTCGATCGGTTCACCACCACCCCAAAAACCGTCACCGAAATCAACCAGCGTGAGATCGAAGGTCAACGGCTACCCACTGAAAACCTAGCCCCTTGGACTTCACATCTCATTCGTCAAAGTAGTATTTTCAACAAATTGAGCTACGTCTACTTTGGAAATCAACAGGGTGAATATGCAGAAATCAAAATCTATAAGCAGCGGATGTTTAGATTAGGTCAGTCCGTCGGAACTCAGGTCGAACCAGAGATTACTTTATATGATGTCGAAGGTTCTGGAGAACTGGGCGCTGTAGTGGAACGCAGGAAATATGATCCTAGGCCCCGCCCTTGGTTTAGAGCCGCCGCCGAATCGGGCAAGTCAACCTGGACCCCCATCTATGCCTTCGTAGAACAAAAGAAAACGCTGGGTATCAGCTTTGTTCGACCCGTTTACAACCCGTCAGGAACGATCGAAGGCGTTCTAGGGGCAGATTATGCCCTGCTTCAGACCCAAGATTTTCTAAAAAGTCTCAAGCTTTTAAAATCTGGGAAAATTTTTATCTTAGAAAAAGACGGAAACCTCGTCGCCACCTCATCCGATCGAGACCCGTTCCGAGAGGACCTCAGCCGGATATCTGGAACTGATTTTGAGGATCCTTTGATTCAAGCAGTTTCTAAAGATATCAAAAGACAACTTGGGAATGAATTTGTCACCGATCGTGCGCGAAGTCTAAATTTTATCCACAATGGCGTGTCACAGCATGTCCGAGCTGTGCCCTTTAATGATGGCATGGGCCTTGACTGGCTGGTGATCGTGGTGATTCCAGAATCAGACTTTATGACCGAAATGGATGCCAACCGGCGCAACATCTTATGGGTCTGTATTAGCGCAACTTTAGGCGCGGTTTTGCTCAGTTTCTGGATGTCGCGATGGCTGTCCCGATCGCTCACCGTCCTGTCCAAGGCCAGCCGCACGATCGGTGAAGGCAATCTCTTGGATCCGGTCCCGGCCTTTGATAGCAGTTGGGAAGTGATGACTTTAGCCAGCAGCTTAGAGGAGATGCGCCAGGATTTAAAAGCGGGGCGAGACCAGATGGAAAACTACGCCCGGAACCTAGAGCAAGAAGTGGCCGATCGGACCCAGGATTTAGAAACGCGCAACCGCGAATTAACCGCCACCTTGCAAGATTTACAAATCAGCCAAGATCATCTGATTCGCTCTGAAAAACTGGCTGCCCTAGGTCAACTCGTTACCTCCATTGCCCATGAAATGAACACGCCGCTGGGGATCATTCGATCGTCGGTGCGTAATATCTCTAGTTTTCTACGGGAAGACCTGAATTCCTTTATGGTGATTTTTAAAGGTCTCGAACCCGATCGTCGCCAAACCCTTCTGCAACTCTTTCAACAAACCCTCGAAACCGTCGCTGCCCTCGCACCGCTTGCCAGTCCAGAAAAACGAAAATTTCGGCAACAACTAACCCAAACGCTAACCACCCTAGGAATCGACAATCCCGAGTACATCGCCGATGTGCTCGTCGAAATCGGCATCTATGCAAACATCCAATCGTTCCAAGACTTACTTCAAGAAGAAGACGGCACAGAGATCGTGGGGGCGCTCTACCACATCAGTACGTCCCAGCGCAGCCTGCAAGCGATCGAATCCGCCACCGACTCCGCCGCCCGTGTCATTCAAGCGCTGCGAGCCTACAGCAGTCCCGCACTCTACCCAGCCTTCGCCGAAATCGATTTAGTCAACAGCATTGACACGGCCCTCATCCTCTATCAAGCCATTCTGAAGCGCGGCGTCACCGTCCACCATCAATATCAAAATCGTCCGACGATCTGGGCTTGCAGCGAAGAACTCAACCAAATTTGGACTCATCTCATTCAAAATGCCCTGCAAGCCATGAACTACCAAGGCAATCTCTACATCGAAGTGGGCGAAACCCCGCACCATGCGATCGTCCACGTCACTAACGATGGACCGCCAATTCCAGCGGAGATTCAAGATCATCTGTATGATGCATTTTTTACCACTCGGCCACCGGGCGAGGGAAAAGGCATGGGATTGACGATCGTAAAACAGATTTTAGATAAACATTACGGTACAATTTCGCTCGTGAGTCACGTCTGTGCGACGACGTTCACAATTCATCTGCCCTACGACTTCCGGCAACGCCCCAAGCTTTGATTACAGCCTGCTTGAGCCGCCACTCTATCCTCCTCTTTTAAATCTTTTTACTTTTTTTCATAAAGATTCGTAAACTAGGATCTAATTCAACATTCATCGACAACTTCCCTGGAGAGACAGCAGATATGCAAAAACTTGCGATCGCGGAGCGAGCAAGCTTAGTGCTCCACAGTATTTCCTTAGCATTTGGGCTAGCGGGACTCCTCGTTGTTTTGCCCAATCCAGACTTAATCGCAGCCCTTCCCACGATCGGGCAGCAGGCCTTTGGCTACAGCATGTCCGGGGGCGGGGTGGTTTACATCGTTCTCGGGGCGATCGTCATGTCGCTCTATGCTTACCAAGTGCTGGGAACGCGGCGCTGGCTGAGCTTTATGATTCCGGCAGTGGGGCTATCCCTTTGTAGCGAACTGTTGGGCACTAGCACGGGCTTTCCCTTTGGGGCCTATGGCTACCTGAATGGACTCGGCTACAAAATCGCGGGCTTGGTGCCATTCACGATTCCGTTGTCTTGGTTTTATGTCGGTCTGGCTTGCTATGTCATTGCTCGATCGGGCCTTGAGCAATTCAAGCTGCCTACTTGGGTGACCGCGATTAGCAGCGTCTTTATTGGATCGGTGCTGTTGACGGCTTGGGACTTTGTGCTGGATCCGGCCATGAGTCAGGCTAACTATCCTTTTTGGCAATTTCAAGACGTGGGAGAGCTGTTTGGGATGCCCTATCGGAATATTACGGGCTGGCTAGGGACGGGCATGGTGTTCATGACTCCGGCGGCTATTTTCTGGGGCAACGAAAAACTTGACCTGAGACGGGGACAGCTTTTTACGCCTTTGGCCGTATATTTGATTAATTTTGCCTTTGGGGCGGCGATTACCTTGGCGCAGTTGAGTCAGAGCTTTTGGGTAATGATGGCGATTTCTGTTGTGCTAGGCGTGGTTCCGGCGGTGTTGCTCTGGTGGAAAACCCCTGTGCTGACGGTGGCTGACCTGGAAAATAGCCTCAAAAATACCCCTCAGGAGCCTATAACGCTGTGATCGGATTCGATCGATTTGACTCTTCCACTCTGGATACTTCAAACCCTCTGTCAGTGACGGTTTCTGCGATCGCTCTTGCGGTTCTCGTCGTCCAAACCCCAGCAGTCTTGCTGTTGCTTTCGCGAATGCTGCGCGGTCCCTTTCGTCAGCCGCCGCTAAAGCCTAAAGTTTCAGCGGCGGGAACCTGCGATCGGCCCGGGGCAGTCAGCGTCGTGGTACCGACCCTCAATGAAGTCCTGCGTCTTTCGCCCTGCCTGACGGGACTGACGACTCAGGATGCGACTTTGCGAGAGGTGCTAGTCGTAGACAGCTACTCTACCGATGGTACGGGGGATTTGGTGATGGCGGCCTCTAAGAGGGACGATCGGATCCGGCTGATGCATGATGATAAGTTACCAGCCGACTGGGTAGGGCGACCTTGGGCCTTGCACAATGGATTTCTTGCAACAGATGAAAAAAGTGAATGGGTTCTGGGCGTTGATGCGGATACGCAGCCGCAGCCCGGACTGGTTGCTAGCTTGATCGAAACCGCCGATCGCCTCGGCTACGATTTGATTTCGCTATCGCCCCAGTTTATTTTAAAGAAACCGGGCGAAATTTGGCTTCAGCCCGCGCTGCTCATGACCTTGGTGTACCGATTCGGCGCAGCCGGAGAGCTGGGCAACGACCCTAACCGCGTCATGGCCAACGGTCAATGTTTTCTCTGTCGCCGATCGCTCCTAGTCTCCCTGGGCGGCTATAGTTCAGCCCGCAACTCCTTCTGTGACGATGTGACCCTAGCGCGCAACGCAGCGGCCCAAGGCGCAAAGGTCGGGTTCCTCGATGGGGCCAAGGTGCTCAAGGTGCGTATGTACGACGGCCTAGCCGAAACCTGGACCGAGTGGGGCCGATCGCTCGACCTCAAGGATGCGGCGGAATTTGGTCAAGTGTGGGCAGACTTTACTTTTTTATTGCTGGTTCAAGGCTTGCCGATCTTGCTACTACCGTTGACTCTGGGACTTTGGCTCAGCGGATTCCAAACCCTGACGGTCCTGGGATTATTGGTTTCCAACTTGGCGTTAGTCATCATGCGATTTGCGCTGCTATTGGCGATCATCCCCTCCTACGATTTCAGCTCGGCCCGGGGCCGCTGGCTGTTCTGGCTTTCCCCATTCGCCGACCCAGCAGCGGTTTATCGGATTTTTCTATCTTCCAGCAGGCAGCCAAAGCAATGGCGAGGCCGCAGCTACGGAATGATGAGCGAATCTCAAAAATCCGGAACGTGACGAAATCTAACGATCGGTAAATATGTCGGATTGTTGCGACCATGGGGTTGGTTAGCAGCGATCGGAAGTCTGCATAGTAAAGTGAAACTGATAGACGCTGGGAGTTCATGGCTCCGATCGTTTTGATGAATTTATTTTTTGCATGACAATGGGGAAGAACACTCATGGTTCAGCGTGGTTCTAAAGTGCGCATTATGCGTAAAGAGTCCTACTGGTACAACGACATCGGCACCGTCGCATCGATCGATGCAAGCGGCACCAAATACAACGTCGTTGTGCGTTTTGACAAGGTTAACTACAGCGGTTACAGCGGTAGTGCATCTGGCGTCAACACCAACAACTTCGGTGCCAATGAACTCGTCGAAGTTGAAGCACCACCCGCAAAAGCAGCTAAAAAAGCCTAGGATCATTTCCTAACGCTTTCATTGCTTTATTGCTTACAAAAGGTCGCCGATCGCCCAGATCAGCGGCTTTTTTATCACAAATTTTTAACTAACGTTTTATCTTGCTGTTAAGAAGCAGACATCACTTCGAGCGCTGCGGCCACGACCCGATAATGTTCATCTGTTTGCAGTTTAGCCAACAGTTCACGGGATTCGGGAATTAGGCAACCCGAAAGTGCGATCGTCGCCCGCCAACGGTTCCGCCAAAATTCATCTTGAGCTAAGGCTTTAATTAATACAAATGCCTGAGACGCTTGGGGTGATTTCCAAACTTTCGCCATCGCTAAAATTCCCGCTTCCTTCACCGTTTGAGTTTCATCTTGCAATGCCTCAGTTGCTACTTGAAACAAGGCTTCATCATGATCCGTTTCAACCAAAATTGAAATAATGGTTTGACGGACTAGCCAATGGGACGATCGTTCAAAAATATTCAACAAAATCGGAATCGATCGATCGCCAAATTCAAATACCGAGTTTGCCGCTTCTGCCAACACACTGTGATCCTGTTCTCGATCGATTAGCCCCTGCAATACCTGAAAAGCCGCTTCAGTTCGATGATTCGCCAAGCCCATGACCGCTAGCCGCCGAAACATAAAATCCTTTTCCGCAGCCAGCCGTTCTAAAACCGGAACTGCGACCCCAGAGTCAATTTTCGCCAATTGATTTAGAGCGCCGATGCGTTCATTTAAAGCAAACGAACGAAGCTGCTGTTCAAGCTCAATGAGATTATCGGGAAGATCGGTCATGAAACCCCTAGAAGACTACGGCAAATACTTTTATAACTATATCAATCCACCTTGTCATTTCCCGAACCCTTCGGCACACACACCAGTTTTAGGGGATTTGATTTAAAACATCACTTCAAATCCCACGCCCTCGATCGCCCCCTTCACCGCATCCCACGACTGCGCGGTCGTCACCTGAACTTCTTTAGTTTCGGGATTTGTCAGCACGATCGCTTCTGGCGCTAGACCCTGCACCGCCGCCACAATCTTTTTCCCGCAACTGCCGCACATCATATCCGGCACGGTAAAGACAAGAGACTGAGTTTCCATGAGCCACATCCTAAAGTTAAAGACAATTCATAATCCAATTTTAGCGATTCCTCGACCGAATCGCATACCGATCGTCAGACAGACTTTTTTGACCCAGAGCATCAGGAGTAGAGTCTGGAAACTGATGCAGCAAGCGATCGATTGCACCGAAACCTACGATCGCACCGCATCTAACCCGAGGTGTCGCCCAATCCACCACCATCGCCAAGCCCAACGTTCCCACAATCATCAAGGGCAACGCCTGATAATACAAATTAATATCCTGATGCACCCACAGCCGAATCGTCCGATCGATTACAAAATTATGCACTAAAAAATAGCTGTAACTATAGCCCCCCAACACAACACAACAACGTGAAATCCAACTCACCGCACACAGCCGCCGAAACACGACCATACATAACAACGACAACCCGATCGCAATCAGAAAATCATCCACCACCCAGCCCACCCGAGAAAACTGACCCACAAATCCCAGAGCGTACACCGGAATCCCGATCGACAGCACCTGAGCATCCCGCCAAAAAATCACCCCCTTCCCTTTCTTGAACTGCTGCGCCACCATCATCCCCAACACAAACGTACTCAACTTCGCCAACATCGACAAAAACGGAAACCAACTCGCCGCCGCCGAAACAATCACATAGGTCGGATGCCCGTCAAACACCCACACAGCAAGCGATCGATAAATAAACGTAATCCCACAGCTCACAAACAGCAGATTTCTTGCCCCCCAGCGCTGCATCAACCACCACAACCCCGGAAACGCCACCGCAAAGCTCAAAATCAGCGGCACAAACCACCAAGGCCCACTGGTCGAGAGCAACAGCCGCCCGCCATAGTCAAACAACAACGGAAACGTCAACCCCGCAAACACATGCCAAGCATTGGGAACATAACTTTTAGTTAAAAATCCGATCGTCGCCAATACGGGATAGGCGATCGCTGCCACCGTCCAAAACGGCAACAAAATTCGCAAACAGCGCTGCACCACAAAAGACCCCGCCCGTACCGACTCCCCTTTTAGCGACAACACCAAACTAAACCCACTCACCAACACAAACACATCCACAAACTGATATCCAAACCACATCGCCCCCACCCCAGCACGAAGCAAGCCCTCCCCAGACAGCAGCCCACTGGCCGCCCACCACGCCGTAATATTTGTCGCAAGACCCACTGGCTTTGGGGTATAGGCATAGTCCGTCACCAGCAGCTGAGCGTGATACATCAGCAACACCACCGCCGCAAAAAAACGGATCCCCTCTAACCAAGCCAAACGCTGTGCTGACTGCTGTATTAAACGTCGTGTCATGATCACCTTACAACTTTTACTCCTATGGATATATCAAAATCAAGGGCACAAAAATTATTAACCTTTAGGAACTCTTTCAAAACCGACACATACGGACATGGTATGTGTAATTTCAGGAAACCTGTTTTACCCCTTTGAAGGGAACCTCATCGCACCGATCGCTGTCATGATCGCTGTCATGGAATTCAACTCCGCGAGAAATAGCTAGCCGATTTTTCAATTTAATTCGGATTGTATTTCACGTAGATTCACGGAGTGAAGCTCTGACGGACCGGAGAACATCCCGCATTCCTACAGTAGGGACTGCCGATCATCTGCGATTTAATCTAGTCAGAATTACAAAGACATTTTTGGCAAACCACTATGATTATTGAATTTAATCCTAAAGATCACGCACTTCTGACCCAGACCCGGCTCAAACGGTTAAAAAGACTTTTTTTACACCCCTTGGGACTCTGCCACCTCGAACTCAAGCGCGACAATCTCGTCGTACATTGCAGTGAGCCTTGGATCGTAGACCAACTCATGGATGACCTAGACTGCTTTGCCGAAACTGCCCGAGTCCTTCTAGGTGCAAGATTCGTCAGCCTTTACTTTGCAAAAGAAGAAGTCTACGTCACAGGCACCGAGCCTCGACTCCCCATTGCTAGCTAAGATTTGGCAGGTGGCAGCGGTGCATCCGGCAAGGTACAGCCAATAATCACCTCTTGGGTTCTGGGATAAGCGTGCAATCGAGAGAGGAAGTAAGTTGAATCAAAGCTTCTAGGGTCAATACGGGTTCCAGATCGATCGACCAATTTATGAGTCGTAATGCGATCGTCGGGGATACCAGTCTTCGAGACTAACCAAGCCAGTGCTTCGTATTGATTTTTAGTGTACCCAGCGTGGGTCTGCTCATCATTTTGGCCTTCTTCCGGTGTTACCAGAGAAATGTGGTAAGCAAAATTATTGACGGACGGTGGAGATTGCGGCTTGGTTTGGACCGTTTCCTCCTGATAAGCAGAATTCACAAACACAGAATCCCCCGCCCCATAAGCGCGATATTCCGGCGGGACAACGTAAACAATGTCGCCGCTTTCGCGGATCACGGCATGATAACTCACCTGGTCATCATCATCAGGGTGATTAGACGAAAAGACGTTCATCGCCGACTCAAAGGAACCCACGGTTTCATGGAGAACCACGATCGGTTCATAAAGGGCCGATCGCCCTTTCCAGTCCGTCAGAAAGCGCCACCCAAAATTAGTATGGTGAGCCACGATAGATTGCTCTGCAACGGGTCCACGGGTCTGACCGGCTGTAACCCGAAAGCGGTTCAGGGGAAGATTTTGCAACGCCACTAACGACTGCGAGTTTCGAGATTGCTGCGGACTCGCCGCACAGTCGGTAGACCGATCACCCACCTCGCCTCGATCGAGGCGAGGTGCAGTCTGGGCCACTGTTTCCCCACGAGAAACAAGCTTGGTCGGCTTCATAGATGAGCGATGTTGAACGGATGCTTCAGCGAACATGAGACTACTCTGTCGTAATGCCGCAGGCATTGAATTCGGAATCGCAGCATTTGTCACTGAAATCGTGTTTTGAACCGCTTTTGATAGCACAACCCCCAGTAGCAAGCCACCCAACAAACAAACGGCAATCGCAAACCACAGAGGTTTACGCCGGAGCCACAGTTTCATCCATGGATAGGACCCCTGCAAAACCCACTCCAAAAGCCAGGGTGAAATGTGCTGCTTCCCTTGTTGTTTCATGATGCACCCAAAATTCTGCTGTGGATGCTCCACTAAATTCTTGTATTAGTCGATCGAAATCGTCTTCCTAGAATAAAGGACTTTTTAATTAATTGACTGTCAATCATGAACATCTTGCTCGAAAATATCCCAAACTTGACAGATTCCTGAGATAGATTTGTGACGATGGATTAAAGAATCACCAAGGAATTTCTCGTGACCGCCTAATCGTTCACCACTCGCAGAAGACCCATTTGGAGGCGATGGAACACTCGATTAATCAAAACAACATCTCGCCCAGAAAGGGCCTGATTCGATCGGGTCAGATCTAAAAGATACAACTGGTTCGATCGGGAAATAGAACCTGTCGCCAAAATATCCATAATCACTTGACTCAAATTCACCTCAGGGGAATCTAAAACCGAGTCCACAGCAGAAGAGGTATCGAAAGAAGACACTGTAGGGAAGCAGGAAGATACACTCATGATCAAAAATCCTCTTAAGTAATGACGCCCACCCCTTATCGGGGCAACTCCAGCAATATAAAGGCCTTCTTCGACAATCTCTACCTTTAGAGATATAACTTAGGGCTTAAGTAAATACTCGTATATTTTTTAGAATATGCTAAGTAGCAATACTTAGCTTTACCAACTTTTTACGTACAGATGTTTCCTTTGGTCAGGCTTTATTTCAAGTCCATGGAAGGGGGCGCTGGGGTAGACAGATAATTTCCAGGCTTCCTGGTAAACTGTGCGAAATATCTCTCAATGGAAACACGGATGGCAGCGGGAAATTGGTTCACAGCAGGTGGGGAGGTAATGTATCCGCTCCTTGCGTTTTCGATTTTGGGAATCGCTTTAATCTTGGAACGACTGATCTTTTGGACCAAGGTGCTAAAGCGCACCGATCGTCTAGTTCGAGAGGCCCTTAATCTTTACCGTCGCAACCCCAAAGCAGCTTTCGGGTTACTCGAAAAAAATTCCGATCTTCCCATCTCTCGCATTTTTCTCGCAGCGCTAGAACTCGATCGCGCTACACCTGAGGAGTTTCGGCTAGCCCTAGAAAGTTCGGCACAGGCAGAGCTGCCGCTTCTGAAGCGATTTAG
>JANMIS010000654.1:0-1663 GCA_031375925.1 Synechococcales cyanobacterium OTE_70_concoct_197_sub | reverse complement strand
GGGGCAGATTTGGCGATTTGGGGTTCTCGATCGCGCGCGAAAGAGCATTGAACAAGGTTTAGACCTATATCGGGTCCCGGAAGATTTAGAGGCAGTACTCCGAATATTAACTCATGCATTACTGTAGTTGCTTCTTCTGTCGAAGACAACTCCGATCGTAATCTAGCGTTGCGGATATTCAAGCATAAATTACTGTAATCTGCCGACCTTGTTCGGTCCAATGCACTTCCGATCGCAGCCTTTCCTCGATCGGCAACATCTCCCGTCTACGATCGAAAATTACCAACCACCCAGAGTCTAATCCTAGTCGCGCCAAATACCCATCGATTTGGTCTAAACCACGCACTAATTGATTCCGTCTGTCATCGCGCTGTACCTTAATCTCAATGCCCAACATCACAGACCCATAGCGCAAACAAAGATCCATTCGGTCTTGGCCGATCGCATATTCCCGCTCCAACGTCCCACCGCCATTCACCACCCGATGCAGAAAGGCCATCAGTACCAAATGCGGCGCGATCTCGTGGTACAACGCACTATTTAGCAATGGCTCACCATGCTGTAACCAAAATGCCATAAATGCAAGGCGTAATGCGTCCAAATCCAAATCCCCCGCAGCCGTCAACCAACTCGGTGAAATCTGTGGAATCGAAGCCATTTGAGGTGTTGTCAAAACGCGAGGTAAGATTTCGCGATAAATGGGGTTAGCAACCGTTAGTCCACGCTCTGGAGCAATCACGCACAATCCTAAATCCAAGAGATATTGAATGTCATCATTCTGCACGTTATTGAGTTCTTGCCCCCCAAGCATCGGCTCCAAAACTCTTCTAACCCTCGCTTCCAGCAGCTTCTCTGATAGGCTGTCTAAATGCGTATCCTGCCGTCGAATCAACACTTCCTTTGCAATCTGAATATGTGCGGCTGTAATGCTGATACTCCGATCGATTACCTGTTCTTCTACGACTTCTTTGGCTAAAGCATTTACGAGCCAAGGCTGTCCCTGGGTCAATTCAAAGGCAAGCTGCATGGCTTCTGACGTAAAGATCTGCCCGGTTTCTTCGGTATGTTGAGTATAAAGTTCAGCTAACTCTTCAATATTGAAATTTCGTAATGTAAACGATCGGACTTTGATATTAAATGGACTTGCGGTATTCAACCGTTCACTACCGCCCGCCGCTATTTTATAATCCCGCACGTCCCGCAGACCGATCAGGCCGATCGATTGAGGAAAGCCAAGGGGGCGATCGGAAAAGCCATCGCGCAATTGACGCAATACCGACATCAATGCCTGATCCTGAAGGGAATCAATCTCGTCAATAAAGACCACAAACGGACGCGGAACGACTTCATTCCATTCTTCGAGCGCCGCTTGAATTCGTTGGCCTTCTGGCGCAGCGGTCCATACAGGCGGCTGAAATTCTGGGGGAAGTCGATGTTTAGCTGTTCTAGTCCATGATCCTAAAATGGCTAGTTCTGCTCTTCCCGTGTCTGCCGAGAAGGGCGCACCGATCTCCGCCGACACTAACACTGCTAAAAACTTTCCCTGCTGCGTCAACTGCTGTGCCAACGCCATCATTGCTGTTGATTTTCCTGTTTGACGCGGCGCATGAATTACAAAATAATTTTGCTGCTCAATCAACCGTTCTAGATTCGGTAAGCGACC
>JANMIS010000647.1:0-2010 GCA_031375925.1 Synechococcales cyanobacterium OTE_70_concoct_197_sub | reverse complement strand
CGCTGATTGAGACGGATGAGTTAATGCGGCAGTTACAGAAGGAGATTAAGGCACAGAAGAAGTGTGAGCCTCATGAGGCGAAAGCGGAAGCGAAACGGTTTGTGGATTTCATTCAGCGTCGGACGGG
The DNA here is from genome assembly GCA_031375925.1 of Synechococcales cyanobacterium OTE_70_concoct_197_sub. GTDB lineage: Bacteria > Cyanobacteriota > Cyanobacteriia > Leptolyngbyales > Leptolyngbyaceae > JAAFJU01. The sequence goes on along the minus strand of JANMIS010000647.1, from coordinate 1,883 downwards.
ATTGCTGAATGAGCAGGGAAAGGATCGCTATGCGTTTGTGCATAAGACGTTTCAGGAGTATCTGACGGCTGAGGAGATTTACGATCGCTTTGAGGAGGGTGAGGATGAGGCGATCGTGGACCATATTAAAGCACATCTTCATGATCCGCATTGGCGGGAGGTGTTGCTGTTGCTGGTGTCGAAGCTGAAGAAGAAGCGGGCGGCGAGGGCGATCGAGGTGGTTTTGCGATCGGGGAGTGAGTATGAGAAGTGGCTGAAGCGGGATTTGTTGTTTGCGGGTTGGTGTTTGACGGAAGATCCGGAGGGATTGAAGACGGTTGCGGAGGGATTGGTTGGGGAAATACTGGATGGATTGGTTGCGATCGAGGTGGGCGATCGTGAACGCAATGGGAATAAAGCTCGTGAAGAATCGACTGAGGTTATTAAGCGTTTGGGTGGAACCGCAGTTGAAGGTGATATTTGGGAGCGATTGAAAAGTGAGGAAGGGGCGATCGATCGGTTTCGTTTGCTAGAGTTTCAGGCTTCTTTAGGGCAGGAGAGGGAGGCGATCGAAATATTACTTACTTTACTCAAAGATAAAGACTCTAAAATCGTCTATTCTGCCATGTTTACTTTGGGTGAATATGGAAATAGTTCACCGAATATAATGAATGAGTTACTTGTCTTTCTTGCATGTAATGATCCTAATTTTTGCTGTTGTGCAGTGTTGACATTAATAAAATTAGGTGATGTTTCATTGCAAGTCATGAATACTTTACTAATTTATCTTAAGGATAACTATTATTCTCACAGTGTGATACAAGGGCTAATAGGATCAGATAATCACTCAATAGAATTCATTAATGAACTACGGAACCTTCTTGTAAGTAAAGACCTTAATTTGCGTTATTTAGGAGCAAAAATATTAATTGGTCTAGGGTATAAAACATCAGAAGTAGTGGATGTACTCTCAATCTTAACTAAGCTGAAGGATGATTCATCCAATGATTACTCCAGGCTACGTTTTTGTGCAGAAGAATCATTAGAAAACTTGAAAAATGATTCCCATGAATATGAAAACAACTTATCAGAATCTCTTAATTTATGGCTGGTGCCAAAGGGCGATACTAATCCTGAAGTGCCATCTGTAGTTATATCGAGCGAAAACCTAATTGAAGTTCTCTCTACATTAGTTCAATGGATTGAGCAGCAGTCTGACAATATTTGGATTGGTCATGCGATTGATGCCCTGCGATCGATTGTAGTAGAGCATAGAACTGTGAAATTAATCTGGGACGATATTGAGAATCCGTTCTAACAGAACAGTTCCAATTCTCACTATATAGTGCAATGGATCGATCGACAGCCTGATGATGTTCCGATCGGTCATGCGATCGATGCGCTGCGATCGATTCTAGAATGAAGAATTGAGAATTGTGAATGTAAAATTGGGGAGGGGCGATCGTCCTCCTTAACTATTTGCCTCAATTGAAGTAATCAGGAGGATGTTTATCTAAACTGTGGAGTGCTTGGCGGAGATTGACTACGCCTTCTCGATTAAGGTCCAATCGAGCAACCGTTGCCCGTCCTGTTGGCGTTCGTCCAATGATCAAGCTGTAGTCATCACTCCAGACAAAATGCGATCGCCAACAATCTTGACGAGGATTATAAAGTGGAACATATTTCCCTGTAATCGGATCGATCGCTTCGGTGTGATTGTATTTGGCATTATTGCAAGATTGACAGGCGATCGCGAGATTTTCTAGATCGTTCGTACCCCCTTTTGAACGAGGAAGGGTATGTTCGATCGAAAATGTGACCGATGAATATTTGGTTTGGCTAATACAGTACTCGCAACAATAGTGCGATCGTTGCAAAATGAATTGCTTCTGCGATCGGGTGAG
>JANMIS010000165.1:0-1045 GCA_031375925.1 Synechococcales cyanobacterium OTE_70_concoct_197_sub | reverse complement strand
TAGGCTACTCGCCCCGGACGGAAATGTTTCCGAACTCGATTCCCATCATGACGGAATTGAGGCCCGATCCAATACCCAGTAGCGCTGATTTCATGCCGGGCGAAAACTGCGATTGCGAAAGCCCAACCCCTAAGGCCGTTGGCAATGCCACCGAACCTGTATTGCCCAACCGCTCAAAGGTAGCAAAATCGGTCTCTACAGGCATACCGAGCGTCTCCAGCATTCGCCTCCTGTGTGCCGAACCGACTTGATGACAAACCGTTGCACCGATCTCGTCGCGTCGCCAATGAAGCTCGCTGAGCAATAAATCAAACGCAGCTTTGCCTGTCGCGACTCCGGCCTCTAACAACAACTCCGAATCGGTGTTCATGATCGGTTGCATACCGCTGCCCGCTTGGTCGGTATCGCTTTGGCATAATGCGTGATGTTGAGTTCGGGCGACAGCTACCGCACCTCGTACGCTCGCTCCTAACCCTGGATACTTGGACTCGAAAAACCGTCGATCGCCAAGCAGCCACGCACAACTCCCCGATCCGATCGTCAACGAAGCGAAGGCGGGCTTAATCGATTGGCGTGTTAGATTGGGGGCGGCGTTCAATTGATGAATCGTCGCCTCCAACAACCCACGGCAGTCTTCGGTTCCAACGACGAGCCCGGCTCGAATGACACCGCTCTCAATCAACTGCGCGATCTGCACGGCACCGTTCATCACCCCTAAACAAGCATTCGAAACATCGTACACCCAAGCGTTCTCAGGCAAACCAGTCAAATGATGCACACGACACGCTGTCGCTGGCTCGAGGTACTCGCGACAGACGCTAGCATGGATCAAGCATTGCACTTCGCCCGGCTCAACATTCGCCGCACCCAGCGCTCGGCGACAACTCTCGGCGCTCATATCGCTGATTCGGGTCTTGGGATGCCACAGTCTTCGCTCGTGAATGCCACTCATCCCCTCAAGCCGACCTTGCGGCAGTTTGAGCCTTTGATAAACGGCGTCCAACTGCGTTTCGATATCCGAGGACGTTATCACCAAAGGTGGCAG
>JANMIS010000586.1:0-3618 GCA_031375925.1 Synechococcales cyanobacterium OTE_70_concoct_197_sub | reverse complement strand
GCCTACCCCGATCGGCTCAGACATTAATCTCTGCCTAAACGCTTTCCTAAATTTGTCATTCCAGCGCAAATCCTATGCCGATCGGCAGACTGGTCTATGGGCATCCCTGACAAGATCTCAAGTCCGGTGATAATGCTTACCAATGAAGTTTTAATCACACTTCAATCTCATTTGGACTAGCTCACACACCAAGCTCCACACTCTGTCGTACTCATACCTACACCTCATGCACTCAAGCCGCCTTAGAGCGGCTTTTTTGTATAAAAATTTAGCACTCTGTGATCCGGTTGCAACTGTTCGGCTACACTACAGGTCTCATACAGAAAATCATTTACCCTCTACAAGTAGCGTTGCGGCCATGAACTTGCTCTCCTTGACCTATGCTCTTTTTCTCCTGGGAACCCTAGGCATTTATTGGTCAGTGTCTGGGACCCGTTTGAAGATGTGGGTTTTGGTGGTGGCGAGTTTGTTGTTTTATGCTTCGCTTCAGCCGCAGTACATTCCGCTGCTGCTAGTGCTGACTTGGATTACTTTTCAGTTAGGTCGGGCGATCGGTGCGCCGCCAGATTGGCGCATTGAAGATTGGCAGTTTGCTCAGCAGGACTGGAACCGTCGTCGGCTGAGGCTGCTGATGTTGGGAATTTTTGTTCAGCTTTTTTTGCTGTTTAGCTTCAAGTCTGTTGCGCTGTTGGCTTTGTCAGGACTAGCGGCTCTGTTTCATGTGAATCTAGCGCCCACTGAAGCTGCATTGAAAACCGTCAGTGCTTTAACGCCCGTGGGACTGAGCTTTTTTACGTTTGAATGCATTGCCTATTTGGTGGATGTCTATCGAGGCGCGCCTGCTTCTCGCAGTTTTCCGCGTTTTGCCAGTTACAAGCTCTTCTTCCCAAAAACAATCTCAGGACCGATCACTCGCTATCCTCAGTTCATCACCCAATTGCAAAGTGTAACCTTTCCTAAAGCAGAGCAATTCACAGAAGGGCTTTGGCTGATTGCTTGTGGTGCCGTCAAAAAAGGCGTTTTTGCTGACCACTTAGGCACCTTTACCGAGCTTGCCTTTTCCAATATTCCACGGGTGGGGAGCGGAGATCTGTGGCTAGCGCTGATTGCCTATGGATTTCAGATTTATTTAGACTTCAGTGGCTATGTTGATGTGGCGCGCGGGAGTGCGATGCTGCTGGGAATCCATCTGCCCCAAAATTTCGACTTTCCTTATTTCAGTACCAATCTTGCTGATTTTTGGCGACGGTGGCACATAACGCTGGGAGATTGGCTCCGCAATTATCTATATTTTCCTCTGGGTGGATCTCGTCGTGGCTTGGTGAGGACCTGTGTGAATTTAATGATTGTGATGTTGGTCTGTGGAGTTTGGCATGGGGCGACTTGGGGTTTTGTGCTGTGGGGGGCAGTTCATGGTTTGGGTTTGGTGGTGCATCGGTTAGTTGCGGATTGGAGCGATCGGTCCAATGCTCTCACGGCTTTTTGGTCGAGCTTGCCGGGAATTATTTTCGCTTGGTTCTGTACGCAGTTGCTGGTGATGTTGAGCTGGATTCCATTTCGGGTGCCGCAGTTGAAGGATGTCGGTCTGTTATTTCAAAGTCTGTGGGGAAAGACAGCGGATCCGCAATTTATTAGTAAAGTTTATGGTGAAACCTTGAAGCTAACCCCGTACCAGCTTTCTACAGGGCTATTGCTGCTATTTGGATTGATGTCGATCGCCTATCTGTTCCACCGTGGCTTAAAGCTTCAGATCAACTGGTATCTCAAACTGCTGTTGGTGCCGATTTGTCTTTATGGAGTGTATTTGTTAGCGCCTCAAGGTGCGACTCGGTACATTTATTTTGACTTCTAAGGACTTAAAATAAGAAGCTAGACATTACCCCGAGGTCTCTAATGAGCCATGCTGTTGAAATTCCGCCCGCTGGGTTGCCCGCTGAGTCGCCAAGTGAGTCGCAAGCTCCAAATGTGACCCGCGTTCGGGCTTGGGGAACGGTGACGACTCTGGATGAAAGCGATCGTTACCGCATCAATCGCATCGAAATTCGTCCTGGGGAATCCATGTGTATGCAGATGCATCACCATCGCAGTGAACATTGGGTCATTGTCTCAGGGACTGCGACCGTGACTTGCGGGGAGAAAAATATTCAACTAATCCCTAAGCAATCCACCTATGTCCCCATGCATACGCCGCACCAGGTCAAAAATGATGGCGTGATTCCACTGGTGATGATCGAAGTCCAAAATGGTGAATATTTGGGGGAAGATGACATTATTCGGCTTTGATTTTTAAGCGGAGTGAATATGGTTTAGTTCGATCGGGTTTCCAGTAGTTCGTAGAATTCGTTGGGTTGGCAGATCTTGAGGCTTGGCTCGATCGGGTCGGCTAACGTGTTGTAGAAAGCCACAACCGATCGTCTCTATCCCCGATATACCGAATCATCCGACCCAAACCAGAGAATAGATCGCCTCTTCAAGCTCCAATCTGCTGCGCAAACCACATCGCCACCGCCCCATTCGATTCCCCCTGCATTCGTCTCAACATTTGCTCAACCAAATCCTGACTCAATCCCGCCAATGCGATCGACCCATCCATTTCCTCATACAGCCCATCAGTGCGCAACCCAAACATAAAAATCCGCCGCGCCTGCACGTCAATTACCCAATACTCCGGAATGCCGATCGCCGCATACAATCGCTTCTTCTCATCTAAATCACTCGCTAGTGTCGTATCCGAAATCTCACCCACCAAATTCGGCACCCGCACCTGAGGACCCAATTCAATCCGGCGCTTTTCGCCTGCCTGCCACCGAGGATAATCCTCACCCAAATACAACACCAAATCCGGAGCCGCCGCCTGTAATCCCGACTTCTCTATTAAACAGCGACCCAAAGAAGCAAATATTTGGTCCGGCTGACGACTAAACCAAGCAAACAAAATCATCGTGAACAGATCGCAAAACCCCGCATGTTCAATCCCTTCACCACTCATTTCCTCGACCCACAAATATCCATCATGAAAGAACAACCTCGATCGGTCATTTGGCCTCGGAACATCACGATAAGCCAGATAATCCGCCCAAGTCGCCGATCGCCAGCTCGGCATTGCTCGATCAATAGGAATTTGCAAAACGGTAGTCATGACAAACCACATGAACATTAAGATTATTTTAGCGCGATCGGGATAGCCCACCCACCCTTGAATCGATCGCCCTTAACCTCACCGTCGCCCAGCTTTTCAACTGGTTGCCCAAGGATTCTTAACTATTTTCAATGGTGGACATTAAGAGAAGGTGGCATCATTTATCTGTAAGTTCTTAACTCTTCATTCGCCAGCATGACTCACTATCTTACTGAATTTTACGATCGTGCTCTTGTGGGCCAACTGTGGCGCGTGCCTTACGCTCAGCGCTCGATCGATGCAATCGCTTGGGCCAAAGATTACCAAATCACTCCTGCTTGCCAAGATGCCCGACGCATTGCTCTGCTGGCGATCGATGTTCAAAATACCTTCTGCCTCCCGGATTTTGAACTCTTTGTGGGGGGACGATCGGGGCAGGGCGCTGTAGAGGACACGGCGAGGTTGTGTGAATTTATCTATCGCAACTTAGGGCAGATCAC